>JAOAPL010000108.1 GCA_025462925.1 Acidobacteriaceae bacterium | reverse complement strand
TAACCAGCTTGTCTTCATCAGCTGGGGGGGTGGTATCCAGTCCCTAAACAACTGATTCCGCTAATTCGACGCCCTACACAGGGGAGGGGTGGGGTATATATGAATTGGTTAACAGAGGTAAGTTCTTTCGCAGGAATATTTTGCACGAAAGTGCATTGCAATGACGAACTTGCAGCCGAAAATTTTCTAAACCTTTGATTCTGGCTATCTTGCGGAGGGGAGGGTGGTCACGCGGCGGGCTTCGTGCTCCTGCGATTGGCGACGATGTACGCGATAGCAAACACTGCCGCCGAGAAAATCGCCAGTATGCCGATGGAAGTAGAGAGCGCGAAATCCTCGTTCGAGACCATTTGCGGGAACAAGACTGCCCGCAGGGATTCGACTCCGTAGGTGAGCGGGTTGATGCGCATCAGGATACGTATCCATCCGGTGGCACTGCTGACGGGGAATAGCGCGCCTGATAGCAGCCACAGCGGAATCAGAAAAAGATTGATGATGGCGTGGAATGCTTGCGCCGAATCGAGCGTCCATGCGACAGCGAAGCCAAGCGCAGTGAGTGCGAATGCGGTCAGAAAAACGATCACGACCACCAACGCGAACTGATCAAGGCCGATGCGGACGCCGATCGCCGGTGCCAGCGCCAGAAAGATCAGGCCCTGGATCGTGGAGAGCGTGGTTCCGCCCAGGACTTTGCCCAGCACGATTGCAGACCGGTGAATCGGGGCGACCATTACCGAGAGAAGAAATCCCTCGCGGCGGTCCTCAATGACGGACATCATGGTGAAGATCGAAGTGAAGAGAACGATCATCACCAGCGCGCCGGGAAAAAAGTATTCGAGATAATTTTGTTCGGCTCCCGCAGCACCAGTGCGGAATGATTTTGCAAAGCCTCCGCCAAGCAGTAACCAGAAGACCAGCGGAGAAAGGATGACGCCAACTACGCGGCTGCGCTGGCGATAGAAGCGAACCATCTCGCGCCACCAAAGAGAAACGGCAGGCAGCCAGATGCTGACGGGCTGGTTATTTGCAACAGAAGTCGGCCTTGGGATTGCAATCTGCGCCATCAGTTCGAATCCCCTTTTGAATCGTCGGTCCAGAAGCGGTGTCCAGTCCGCGCGATGAAGACGTCCTCTATGCTCGGCTTGCTGACCGAAACTGAAGTGATCTCTCTGGGAAAGGCTTCGACGACATCGGTAACGAACCGGTGTCCGCTCTTGATTTCCAGGCGGACTTTGTCGCCGAGAACTACAGCGTTCAGTCCGAAACGAGTCTTGATACCTGCTGCGAGCGAAGGAGCATCGGTCGCTTCAAGGACGACGACATCGCCGCCGATCTCGGCTTTCAACTCTGCGGGAGTGCCGAGCGCGACGAGGTTGCCTTCATTCAGGATTGCCAGACGGTCACAGTGTTCGGCCTCTTCCATCAAGTGAGTTGTAACCATGACGGTGGCGCCTTCAGAGTCGCGCAGGATATTGAGATATTTCCAGAGATCGCGGCGGGCACCCGGATCGAGCCCGGTAGTAGGCTCGTCGAGCAACAACACGGAAGGCCGATGGAGAAGACCTTTCGCCAGTTCCACCCGGCGCTGCATTCCGCCGGAAAAAGTTTCCACGCGATCGTTGGCGCGGTCGGAGAGGCCCACGCGGCTGAGCATCTCAGTCACTCGAGATTGCAGGGCGCTGCCGCGAAGTCCGTATAGGTGTCCCTGGTGGGTGAGATTTTCCGCGGCAGAAAGTTTGATGTCCACACTCTGCGCCTGAAAGACGACTCCGATCTCGCGACGAACTGCGTTGGACCTTGTCGCGACATCCGAGTTCATGATTGAGGCTCTGCCGCCGCTTGGCAGCATCAGCGTAGAAAGGATCCTGAATAGCGAGGTCTTGCCGCTGCCGTTTGGTCCGAGTAGTCCGAAGATTTCCGCCGCAGGAACATCGAAGGAGACTTCGTTGAGCGCGAACCGGTCGCCATAGCGGTGGGTGATCTTCGAAACGTGAATTGCTGTTGCCAACGGAGCAGCGTAGCTGGCTTGCTCCGGACGACGCAGAGAGGTGGAGATCACTTTCCCGCTCCGTTGATCATCATCAAGGCAAGCAGAAGTGGAAGGTAAATGACAGAGGCTTGTAGAAGCTGTCGCGCATCTTTCTTCGAATTCGCGGCAGAGGGCGGCAACTTGAGCATAGAGAGTCGGATTCCGAACGCCAGGTAGGCGATACCTAATGCGATGGCGCCGTAGAAGTAAATTCTGCCTGACATCGCCAGGTACACAGGTATAACACTCACCGGGATCAGTGCTGCTCCGTAGCCGAGAATCTGCCGGACAGTGGCTTTGCCGGTGCGGTCAAGAACGGGCAACATGCGTATTCCAGCGCGTTCATAGTCTTCTCGATAAAGCCACGCGATGGCTAGAAAGTGAGGGAACTGCCAAAAGAAGACAATGGCGAAAAGCGCGAGAGCCTCCCACTCGACCTTTCCGGTTGCGGCGCTCCATCCAAGCAGCGCGGGCATTGCTCCGGGAAATGCGCCGACGAATGTCGAATGCGGCGAAATGGGCTTTAGCGGCGTGTACACGTAGATGTAAGAGAGAGCTGTCGCCAGTGCGAGCAGTCCAGTGAGTACGTTCGTGGTGACACTCAGCAAGATGCATCCGAGTAAACCGGCAGCAATGCCAAATGTATAAGCTTGGCGAACCGTCATACGCTTCGTTGGCAAAGGACGGTTCTTAGTGCGGGACATGCGTCCGTCTGCATCGCGTTCAATGACTTGGTTGAAAGCAGAAGCAGCGCAAGCGACAAGTGCAACGCCGATCAACGTTGCGAGCAGGCGCAAACCCAGTGGCGGTAGATTATGTTTCTTCGCCGCCAAGTAGTAGCCGGCCCAAGCAGAGAGCACGATCAACGATGTCACACGCAACTTGAAGAGAGCCGCAAGATCGGCGGATTTGGAGACTGGATCGGGCGCGTAAGTTTCGCCGACGGTTTTAGTCGGTGCTACGCCGCGAATGGTCTCATCCACATTCTTTTGCTTCTTCAGATCCGCAACTGTCTTCGGCGCAGTGGTCATGCAGTCACGACCTTCGGGCCCGGTGCTACTGCTGGCGCAAGACTGCGCGAACTGAGATAACGGTAAGCCTGGACGCTCAGCATGAAGCAATGCGCCAGCAGCAGCGCGCCGATGGCCACGTGCGCGACCGTAGTTAGAACCATGCTCATCCGCGGCTGGGCGGCATCTTTACCCCACTCGATCCGCGTGAGATATGCGCCAAAGCCGAGGACGAGTTGCAGCACCAACAAGCCGAGTATCGCGCTCGCAGCGGCGCGGATTGGCCGAACCTGCGGAAAGGCAGTGAGTGCGCGAATAGATGTCCAGAGCAGGATCGCCGTGGCAACTCCTGCACCGATGATGTGGTAAATGAAATGCATACCGCCGTGGCGGAATGCTCCACCGAGAAAAAGTTGAACGTAGACAGCGGCTAAAGCGAAAAGGCTCAGCGTGCGTAATCCAACCGGAGCAATATCTTGAAAATGCTGCGGCTCAGTCTCAATCCAACGCCGGCTGGCGAAGATGGACATCAGGATCGTGAGAGAAAAAAATGTTTGCGCGAGCATTGCGTGCCCGGTGGAGACATACCAGGGAAGCAACATCTTCACCGTAAGTCCGCCGAGAATCCCCTGCGCGATGACCAAAGCAAGTGCGAACCAGCCCAGCTTGCGGATCGCTGGGCGGCAGTCGGAACGTTGCGTCCAGATGGCGAGGATGATGGTGAGAAATCCGACGAACTGCGCAATCATGCGGTGTCCGTGCTCGTACTTCACACCGCCGACCATCGGCGGAATTTTGTAGAACGAACCGAAACTGGTGGGCCAATCGGGCACGGCGAGTCCCGCGTCATTGCTGGTGACCAGTGCGCCGGCAACGATCAGCAGAAAAACGCAGACCGAGAGGAAGATAGTGAATCGATGGTAAGCAGGGTTGTAAGTCAATCCGGATGTATGAGGCGACTTCAGATGAAACTCCAATGAATCCCGACATGAAGGGGAACACTAGATTTTAACAGAGGAAAGGCGGGTTGACCGGAGAGGACGCGGAGGGCGCCAGAGGGGAACTAAGTGAACCCTACTTAACAGAATCAGCGGCGGTGAATGCGAAATCGACTGACTTCGTTTCCTTCGCGCCAAGGGTAATCTTTTGCGTCTTCTCGCCCATGCGTTCGTGAACGGCGGCGATGGTGTACTCGCCAGGCGGAAGGCCTTTAATTTCAAAGGTGCCATCTTTCTGGCTGACGGAGAAGAAAGGATGCGGCGAGACGTTGAGGTACATCTTCATCCACGGGTGCTGATTGCATTTCACGGGAATCATCAGCTCGGGCTTGGAGAAGCTTTGTTCGATCGGATCGCCCTTCGGTGATTGCGAAACGTTCCACGATTGGTTTACTTCAGCCGCAGGGTGAATGTTGTGCATGGCAACGTCGCTATTGAGGATCCGCAGCTTCTGGTTGAGCATGACACCCATCACGTGTGGGACATATCGGCAACCGTGCTGGTCAAGCGTGGCAGCCTCGGAAGGAGTGGCGAAAACGCGATTGCCGAGGCCGTCCTTTATATACACGTAGACATTTTGCAGTCTGCCTTTATCGACGGCGAATGATTGGCTGTAATTCGGTTCGGTGCCGATGACGCATGCCGGATCCTGGGACATGTCAATCTTCTCGGGCTTTGGAGCGTCACCAGAGAACGTGATTGTTCCGGTGACGGTGGCGACCGTGGCGGGATCGATCGGAGTGGCGAGTTGAGACGATTGCTGCGCGGTCTCCTGTTTCGTGCTGGAGCAGCCAGCAAGAAGAAGTACAAAAAGAAAAACGTATCGCAAATGCATTATGAGGAGGCCGCAACCTTTTCGGTAGGCTCGACGTAGGGAGCCTGGGATTGCGGGTCAGCGAGGGCTTCGATGACCGCATCGGCGAATTCGTTCGTCGAAGCGGGACCACCGATATCGCGCGTCAGCTTGTCCTTCTTCTTTCGGTAAACAAATTCCAAGGCGTTTTGAACCTTCTCGGCGGCCTCATGCTCCTTGATGTGGTGCAGCATCAGCACACCTGATTGAAGTAGGGCAGTGGGGTTGGCGATATTCTTTCCAGCGATGTCGGGGGCGGAACCGTGGACAGCTTCGAATATGGCGCACTCGTGTCCTAGATTTGCGCCGGGCACGAGGCCGAGTCCGCCGACAAACGCCGCACAGAGATCGGAGACGATGTCGCCGTAAAGGTTTTCCATCAGCAGAACGTCATACTGATATGGATTCATCACCAACTGCATGCACGTGGCGTCGATAATGTTCTCGGCGTAGGTAATCTCGGGGTAATCCTTGGAGACTTTGCGCGCGCAGGCGAGAAAGAGGCCGTCGCTCATCTTCATGATGTTGGCTTTGTGAATGGCGTGGATCGTCTTGCGCTTGAAATCCCGCGCGTATTGAAACGCGAACTTGGAGACGCGAGTAGAACCTTTTTCGGTGATGATCTTGATGCTCTCGACCACGCCGGGAACCACTTCATGCTCGATGCCAACGTACTCGCCCTCGGTGTTTTCGCGGACGATGATGAGATCCACGCCGGGATATCGCGTAGGAATGCCGGGCAGGTTCTTAATCGGGCGAAAGTTGGCGAAAAGCTCGTATTTCTTTCGCAACGAGACGTTGATGCTGGCGAAGCCGCCGCCGATGGGCGTCGTTACGGGGCCTTTTAGCCCGACGCGGTTGCGCTCAATGGATTCGTAGACGTCCTTGGGTACGTATTCCTTGTACTTGAGGAAAGCTTCGGCGCCGACTTCGAATTTTTCCCATTCGAACTTAACGCCAGTAGCTTCGAGGATGCGGACTGTCGCCGTAGCCACTTCGGGGCCGATGCCGTCACCGGGCAGTAATGTGATTTTATGAGCCATGATTCCTAATTCTTGGTTTTAGAAATTCAGTTCTTCTTTGCCTTAACCGGCTTGCCTTCTTTGGCGTTAAGCAGGTCTTCCAGCTCGGCACGAAATTCGCTTACGTCTTTGAAATCACGATAGACAGAGGCAAAGCGGATGTAGGCAACTTTGTCGAGCTGCTTGAGTCCGTTCATGATCATGCCACCGACTTCGCTGGCGGTGCGCTCGCGCTCAGGCGAATCGATGACGTAGGATTCGACTTCATTCACAAGCTGCTCCATCTTTCCCATCGAGATGGGGCGCTTTTCACAAGCGCGCAACACCCCGGCCAGAACTTTTTGTCGCTCGAATTTTTCGCGCCGGCCGTCTTTCTTGATGACCATGTAGGGGATCTCATCGATGCGCTCATAGCTGGTGAAACGCCGCTCACATTTCAGGCATTCCCGTCGGCGGCGGATGGATTCGCCCTCCTTGCTCTCGCGGGAGTCCACTACTTTGTCATTCATGAACCCACAGAAGGGACACTTCATGGCTGGCGATCTTGAAAAGGCAACAAATTTTATTCCGAAAGTAGATTGTAACAGGCGTGTAGAAGGTAGGTGCCATGGAACGCAGGGACTACGCGGGTTCGGCTTCTTCGGAAAGCTTCACCAGATTCACGTGTTCTCGGCGCGCGATGAGGAGTCCGATCGGGCTGGAAGATACAAATGTGACTAGCCAAAGCAATATTCCACAACTCAGGGCTAATTCGTGTGGCATCTCAAAGACATGCTCTAGCGCAACAATCGTCATCAATTGTGAGCCGCCACCGATCACTGGTAATTGAACGGCAGAACCTGCGATGCTGAATCCCATGAGCAGAATGATGTGAGAGAGCTGCATATGCCGGAGCGGTTCGGGATATGCACGAGTCACTTGCAGATAGGCAAAGGCGATCGAAAGCCAGAGTCCAAGCGAGAGGACAACCAACTCCGCGAAGGATTTTAGATCGCGGATGGTGTGCAATCCCTTGCCGAAGGCACGCACCTTACCAGCGATGCTTTTTGCCATGGTCGTTGAGATTGGGGACAGCCAGCGTTCAAGCGAAGCGGCGATGCCGGGCCCGTTGCGCCATATGAGAAAAGCAACAATCCCAACTGAAGTGATTAAGCCGATGAGCACAAATCCGGCGCGCCTGAATTCTCGAAAGTAGGGCAGGTCCTGAAGCGACGGCGCGAAGATCAAGTCAAGCGCCACCAAGATGGCGAAGCATCCCATGTCAAAGATTCGTTCGACGGTCCACACCGCCATCTGCGAGGAAACTGGAAGTCTCTCTTTTCGCGCGATGAGATACGGACGAATCAATTCTCCGGGACGTCCCAGGACGGCGAGCGCGGTGAATCCGATAAACGTGGGAGAGATAAGGTGTCTCCACGACACGTTCTTGATGGGGCGAAGCATGACTTGCCATCGCAATGCCCGCAGAAAATAGCCGCCATAGATGATGAGAACGGCGGATGCGATGCGCCAGAGATTGGCCTCTCGTGTCTGCTCAAAGAAGACATGCCAATTGAAGCTGCGCCATGTGCGGAACTGCAGGTAGGTCAGTGCGGCCAAGACCAGAATCACGACTATCGTGAGCACAATGCGCTTCTTGTTCATAGGTTGAGCAGATTCCAACTGTGCCGGCGGAAAACCGTGTAGCCGGTCTAAGTCTTTGAGGGTGGGGCCTTGACAGTAGCTTTCTTAGCTTTTCTTGCGGCATTTGCGCTGGCTGACGCAGCAGCCAGCTTTTTGCGATTGAAGTCTTTGATGATCCGGGCAACGTAAGCCCGCGTCTCATTATAAGGAGGCACGCCCTTATATTGCGAAACGCGATTCGGGCCGGCATTATAGGCGGCCAGTGCTTTGGCGAGATCGAAATCGAATTTCACGAGCATTTCGTGGAGGTATCGGGTGCCGGCCTCAACGTTTTCTCGGGAGTCGAAGGAGTTAGTCACGCCCAGGTTGCGGGCGGTAGCGGGCATGAGTTGCATGAGGCCCTGCGCGCCTTTGCGGGAAACGGCTTTTGGATTGGAATCGCTTTCGGCGCGAATGACGCTTTGGATCAGGTCTTCGTCGATGAGGTGCTTGTCGCTGGCATCGCGAACGATGTCGCCGAGCGTTTCAGATTTGGCTGCAGCAACCGGCACCGTAGGCGGTGCGGCTTCGACTGGAACGGCTTCGAAACTGGCGATGTTTTCTGTGGGGACGTCGACAAAGTTCTTGTTGTCTGAGGAGATATACAGGCGTGTGGTGCGGCCGTCCGGCAAGAGTTCGCGATGGTCGTGACGGATGGCAAAGCCGTTGCGAAGTAATGCGTCATCGGCGGCGAGGGCAGAGCCCCCTAGCAAAATGAAGATGACGATTTGTCTTATCGATCGCAATTTAGCGTGCCACCACTTCTGTTCCTAATACCTGCTGCAGTGCGGCTGAAACTCCACATTGATCGTTGGATAGCGTTTCAGTCCATCCGCGTTGTTTCAACTCAGCGCAGGCATTGCCCATAATCACGGGGTGCCCAGCTACTTCGAGCATTTCAACATCATTATAGTTGTCACCAATCGCCATAATCGCTGATTTTGGGATTCCGCGGCTCGCTGCCCAGCGCTCAAGGGCGTGCCCTTTGGAGCAATCGCGATTCAGAACGTCGAGCAGGCAGAGATCTCGATTGTCATATTGCGTCTTCAGCACTGTTAGACTCTGCAATTGAGGGAAGTCGAGCAGAGCGCTTTCCACTCTCTTCATGCGCTCGATGGTGCCGCAAAACATTGCCTGAAGAGGGTCAGTCGTCAGGCAATCTTCAATTGGCGTGACATGGGCAATGAATGGAGCGTTCGTTTGCAGCCAGCGGGCAACGCTGGTTGCGAGTTCGTCTGTGCGTTCGACCACCAATGCACCCTGCGTTTCTTTGTCAAAGGTGAGGACGGTGCCTCCACGAAACTCTTGCATATGCGCCATCAACAAACGGGCGGTCTCAGCCGGCAGCAGTTCGCGATGAAAAGATTCACCGCTGCTGGAGCGAGTGACTGCGCCGTTCGACGAACAGAGCCAGTGGTGGAACCCTAGCTGTTGAGAGATAGGGAGTGCGAAGGTATGGCGACGTCCGGTGCAGAGAAGTAGTTCGATTCCGAGCTCGTTCACGCGGCGCAAAGCAGCGAGATCGGGTGCGGAGATTGTGAACTGCGAGTTCAACAAGGTGCCATCGATATCGATGGCGAGAAGCCGGATGGGCAGTGTCACGATGCTTCAAGTTTAGCAGAGCTGTTTTGCGGACTGGCTGCCTGCCGCATATTCTGGGAGCCAATCAAGCCATGTGCTATATTGCGTTCCTTCGCAATGTTCGGAATCTTTCTCAATCCTTGGAGCTTCATCCTGGTGGCGATTGCGCTGATCCACTTCATCCGCCGCCGTCCCAATCTTTTTTGGTTGTGGATCATATTGCTCGGACAAGGGTTGGGCGCGCTGGTTTACATCTTTGTTGAAGTAATCCCGGATCTTGGTCTTCTGCGCGATTCGTTCCAGCACTTCAGTCGTGCGAAGCGGATCAGTGAATTGCAGCAGATAGTGCACGACAATCCATCGGCGGGGAATTATGAAGAGCTGGCGGATATGTACTTTGAAGACGGCAAGTTTGCGCGGGCGCGGGAGTGCTATGACAAGGCAATCTCGTCGAGGACGGATTCGCCGCATCCGTTTTATCGGCGTGCGATATGCGAGATCGAGATGGGTGATTTTCCAGTGGCAGTCGGCGACCTGGAAAACGTAGTGGCAGCTGATCCGAAGTACGACTTTCTCCGCGCACAGGCATTGCTGGCACATGCCTACGCGAATACGGGACGACCGGAGAAGGCGGCGGAACTCTTCGCGGCTGTGACGCAGACTTCTACCATTTCTGAGAGCCTTTACAATTACGCGCTGTTCCTGCAAAGCCAAGGACGAAATGCAGAGGCGCGTGAGTGGACGCAGAAGCTGCTGGACAAGAAATATTCCATGCCGGCGTACTTGAGGCGGCGCGAACGGCCATGGTTTCGCAAGGCGAATGGGCTGTTGAAGCGGCTGCAATGACTCTTAGTTGATATTTGAAAGTTCAGGGCTTGCCGCTATAATAGGCGGCCAGCATCTCTATTTTTGTCACCTTACATCGTTTCCACAGGAGAAGACATGGCGACCCCAGTACTCGCATTTTCGCAGATGGCTACGGAGTGTGAAGCGGAGGGAATGAATCCGCACAATGCTGAGCGCATCGCCACAGAATTGGCAAAGACTTTTTCCGTACATGCTGACGAAGTCGCCATCATGAAGCTGGAAAAAACATTGCTGGTGTTCATGCATCCGACCAAGCTGCACCAGGTGGGCAGCATTCCCTTGAATACCAGTTCATCCGTGGCTGCTCGGACGGCCAGCACAAAACGTGCTGAAGCGATTAATAACTTCGCGCAAACGAAACATGCCAGTGTCTTTGAATCGGTGGAGTTAGGAAAGAAACCGGAACCGGGTCTGCACAAAGAAGAAAAGCACATCATTCAGAAACTCATGACCGCACCCGTGGTGTCGCCGACGGGAGTGCTGGGAGTGATCCAAGTTTGCCGCAAAGGCACCTCTGCTCCCTCCGCGGGCAATGACTTCGGTCCGCCAGACTTGCAAAAGCTGGTGGCAATCGCTAACACGCTGGTAAAGTGTTTTAAGTAAAGCAGTGGCCGTTCTCACCTTAAAACAAACCACCTGGTGCGCCAACCTCAATGAAAATACTGATTGCGCTGCACCATGATTTTGTCCTCTGGAATGCTCCCGAGTGGTTGGCTGAACGTCTTCGAAAAGATTTCCCTGAGCACCAGTTGGTGCATTTGCCTGGATACGAAGGCGTAGCCGAAGAGATCGCCGATGCCGAGGTGGCTATCGCATGGTCAATCCGTCCTAAACAATTTGCTCATGCCCGAAAACTGAAGTGGGTACACTCTCCGGCTGCAGCAGTCCATCAACTCATGTTTCCTCAGATGGTCGCCAGCGATGTATTGGTGACTAATGCGCGCGAGATTCATGGGCCGGTCGTCGCGGAACATGCGCTGGCGCTGATCTTTGCGTTGGCGAAACGGTTGCCGTCGGCGATGCGATTGCAGCAGGCGCGAGTCTGGGGACAGCAAGCGATCTGGGAAGAGAAGCCGACCACGCGCGAGCTGGCAGACTCTACTGTTTGCCTGATCGGTATGGGCAGCATTGGCCGGGAATTCACGAAGCGCGCGCGAGCGCTAGGGATGCGGGTGGTCGCCGTACGCGAGCATCCGGAAAAGGGAAGCGATGGAGCGGATTCGGTCCTGAGCACCGACGACCTGGAATTTGCGCTGTCGCAGGCAGAGTTCGTCGTGCTGGCCGCGCCACTTACTCCGGCGACCCGCCATATCATCAATGCCGAGCGACTGAGGCAGATGAAGAAGGAAGCCTATCTGATCAACGTCAGCCGCGGGCCGTTGATCGATGACGCTGCGCTGATTACTGCGCTGAAGCAGAACCAGATTGCAGGAGCCGGACTGGATGTCTTCGAGCACGAACCGCTTCCCGCGGATTCGCCATACTGGCGGCTGGAGAATGTGCTCATCACTCCGCACACGGCCGCCGTCACGGAAAAACTTTGGGCGCGCCACTATGAACAAATCTCAGAAAACATAAGGCGCTATCTGGCTGGCGAGCCGCCGTTGAGTATCGTGGACAAGCAAAAAGGATACTAATGACAGCAAGATCGCCCTCACACTAGGTGCGGGAGGTACTCGATTGTCCAATCGCTTAGAAGTTTATTCGTATCGCAACGAAACGATGGGGTCCAAGTTTGCAGCCAGGTTTGCGGGGTAATATCCGAAGAAGAGTCCTACTCCCACTGATATCGCAAATCCGATCGATACCCACACATAAGAGAGAGTTGCTGGGACCGATGGCACCAGTATTCGCACCAGCCCAGAAATAGCCGCGCCTATCAGTATTCCTATGGTGCCGCCGAGAAGCGTGAGGAAGATTGCTTCCAGCAGGAACTGTAGGCGGATATCTGCCCTCCGGGCGCCAATCGCTTTGCGGACACCGATCTCCTGCGTGCGCTCGGTCACGGAGATGAGCATGATGTTCATAACTCCAATGCCACCTACGATCAGGCCGACCGAACTGATCACCGTGGTCAAGATCACGAGTGCTCCGGTGAGCTGGTTCCAAAGATTGCTGAGAAAATCCGGCGAACTGAGCTCGAAGTCGTTCTCTTTCTCTGCGGGTACATGTCGCAACTTGCGCATGGCTTGCACTACTTCATCTTGAGCCTTCTGAACGCTTACGTCAGAAGCTATGGTGTAGGCCATGATGAGTTCTTTGGCGTCGGGATACCGCTTATGAAAATTGCTGAGTGGGATGATGGCGAAATCATCTACCGACGGTCCAACGAACATTCCTTGATCGTGCTCGAAGACCCCGATAACTTCATAGAGGCTACCGTTGATGCGAACGGTTTTGCCAAGGGCGTCGGAAGTGGGGAAAAGCGAGTCGCTGATGGCTGCCCCCAAAACGACTACGGGGCGGGCGTGCTCTTCATCAAAGGCGCTGACGAAGCGGCCATTAGCAACTGAAAATAGGGGCAGAGTCTGAGCGTACTGAGGCTCGGCACCGCGAACAATGACCTTTTCCACACTCTGCGCGCCGTTTGTAACGATATTGCTATCGCCGAAGAAGAAGCCGCGGGTTCCGAAAGTGGTAATCGTTTTCACGTCGGGACAGCTTTCGAGAATGCGGTCAGCGTAGTTGTAGTCAAAATACTTGCGGATGCGGATACTCTCAGGCCATCGGGCGGGATCAGTGGCGGGTGGGAAACGCGAGACAAAATAAGTGCGCGAGCCGAGCGATGCAACCCTGTCCGCGACAAATTTGTTCAAGCCCTGGATGATGGCGGCTACTGAGATCACCGATGCAACGCCGATCACGATGCCGATCACCGTCAACGCAGAGCGCACTTTTCGCGAGCGCAGAGTCTCCAGGGCCACGTAGAGATTCTCCCGAGCTTGCGAGATTGACATGATGGCCATCTATTCAGACCTCAGCGCGACGATAGGATCCAGCTGCGATGCGCGAACGGCGGGATAGATGCCGAAGAACAAGCCGATGATCGAACTGAGAACGACGCCTAATCCTGCAACCCACGTTTGCACCACTGCGGGGAACGGGCTGTAATTGCGCAGCACCAATGCAATCAGGAATCCGAGGCTGACGCCGATAATCCCGCCGAAGATGCACTGCACCACGCTCTCGGCCATGAATTGCTCAAGGATATCGATCCGGGTTGCGCCCATGGCACGGCGAACGCCGATCTCTTTGCGCCGCTCGGTCACGCTGACCAGCATGACGTTCATGATGACGATGCCTCCGACGATGGCGGAAATCGCACTGACCATGATGAAGACAGCGAAGAATGCAGAACTGATCTGACGCCATAGCGCCATGTAGCTTTCCTTGGTGCCGACGAAGAAGTCCTCTTCCATGTTTCCACTGATGTGGCGGCGAGCTCGCAGGACAAGCCGCGCCTGGTCTTGCGCCTGCTCGAAATTTCCTTGCGTGGCTCTGATATTGATCGTGAGGCTGCTGTGGATGCCGTTCATGCGCAGGAACACTGGCATGGGAATGATGACGAAGTTGTCTTGGTCCTGGCCCAGAATGCTGCCGACTTTTTCGAGTGTTCCGATGATCGTGAAATCGTCAGTGCCCACACGAATCACTTTTCCCACCGGAGATTCACCTGGGAAAAATTGTTCGGCCAGCGTGTCACCCACGAGGCAGACATGCGCGCTGTGGTCGGATTCTGATTGCGTGAAGGGTCTTCCTCGTTCGATCGTGCGCGTGTCGATATCAGCCATGCTGGCGGTCTGTCCGGCAAGGCTGACATCGGTGGCCTCCTTGTTTTGATATCGCGCACGAACTGTAGTGCTGGCGCTGGCGCCGACGGCATCGCACGCGGGACATCGCTCAGCGATGGCGAGCATGTCATCGATCTCAATCTTTTTGTACTTCAACGATTTGATGATGACGTTGAAATCAGTGACTGCGAAGGGTGTGCGCGCGATCTGAAAAACATTCGTGCCGAGGTTCGCGATCTTTTGTTCGACGAAGAGATTCGCTCCCTGCACCAGGGTCATCACAGTGATGAGGGTAGCGACGCCCATGGTGAGTCCCAACATGGTGAGCGAGGCGCGGAGCTTGTGCGCGCGCAGCGCACCGAAGGTCTGCGAAAGATTGTCTCGAAGGGCAAGCATGGGGGCCTTTGCCTTAAGTATACGAATGGCAAGGCTGGAAAGCCCCTTTCGTTGGCAGTGCCCTATCCGCAAGGCTTAGATTGATTTCACCGGAATTTGTGTGAGGTCATCCACCAAACCGATTTCTTTTTGCAGAAAGGGCTCGGCATATTTCACGCCCGCCAGCAAACCGTAGTACCGGGCCATTGAAGCGACGCGCTCGCGAATCTCGGCGTTGGCAGGGAAGTCGCCCTTGCCGGCTTCCTGATCAGAGAACTGCGTCTTATAGGCGTAGATGGATTCCAGGCGGGCTTCAAACTGGTCAGTGATATCGACAACGAAACTGGGACGGATGTCGTAATAGAGCGTGGCATAAACAATCTTGAACGGACGATGAGGGCCGAGATCCTGCAGTTTGCCCGAACTCTCTACAGTAGTCTTGCCAAGCTCGCTGGCAATCTGAAGTTTAGTGAGGCCGGCCAGAAAGCAGGCTTCATATCCAAGAGTGGAGCAGCTGTAGTGGTCGGGGTGGCGCCCTTTCCAATAGGGCAGAATGACGACGCGAGGACGCTGCTCCCGGATCACGTGCGCGATCTTCAAGCGGTTCTCCCAAGTGTTTTCGACGCGGCCGTCAGGGATATCGAGCCCATAGCGCCAACTTACTTTTAGGATCGCGGCTGCGTCGCTGGCTTCGCGAGCGCGATTTTCGGCGCTGCCGCGAGTACCTAGTTCGCCTTGAGTGAGGTCAAGGATACCGGTGCGGTGTCCTTGTTGAGCCATCTTGAGAAGCGTACCGCCGCAGGTCTGTTCCACATCGTCGCGATGGGCGGCGATGGCGAGAATGTCGAGTGCTGGAGACATGTTGAAGATTGTAGTTCAGCACCCGGCTTTTGCTTCAAATGAAAAACGGGGGCGAGATGCCCCCGGCTGGTGTAATCAGGACTTAGAAACCTCCTTCAGGATTTTCCACTTTGCCGGCGTCATGCCGCCGCCGGAAAAGAGGGCGAGGCCCGATGCGCCGCCTTTCAAGGCCATGTCGACGGTCTGCGTGAATTTGGGTTCGTCCATGTCGTGAATGAACAGGCCGCTGTAAACCGGTCGTTTCACGGTTGATACTCCTTCACGCGTTTGCTGCTTTACCCACTCCGGACCTGCTTGGTAAAAGCTGTTGTAGAGCATGGGCAGAAACGCGTCGAGGTTCCAGCGTCCCCAATCTTGGCGGACCATCTGCTTCGCGAGCGTTGGGCCAGGGAAAACTGCAGCGCTGATGACTTTGCCTTTCGCGTGGACGGCGGGGACGAGGTATTGATTTACAAGATCGGTGACCATGTCATAACGGAACTTCATCCAATCGCTGTCATTCGTAGGATCTTTGATCTGCATTGGATCTCGGCCGTGCAGTTTCTTGAATTCAGTCCGCTCAAAATCGGTGTATCCATAATCGTAGGGCGGATAAACCTTGTCCTGAACGATGTTGTACTTCTTCCACAGTCCAGAAGCGAGAATGGCGTCGGGGTGGCGAATGTAATCGAGGTGTACTCCGTCGAGTTCGGCGATATTCGCCAGTTCCTTCGCCGTGCCCTGAATAAATTCGCGGACCTCGGGACGACCTGGATCGAGAAACTTGTAGTAATCAACATAAGCGGGCTTGTCGACGGCCGACTCTCCTTTCGCGTTTACGTTGTACCAATCGGGATGCTTCGACATGATCTCGGGAATCATGCACGGCATGCACCACATCCACGCATGGACTTCGAGTCCTGCTGCGTGTGCTAGAGGCAACATCGTTCCCAGAAGGTCAGTGCTTACCGGCAATCGTGTACTAGGGAAAAACGCGTTCTTGCCGTCGTAGACCTCAGGGACAATGGCCTGAACTCCGGAGTCCCGCATAGTTGCGAAAAGGGCTTTCCACTCGTCTGCTGATTTCTTCGTATCGACAGTAAGCCACACCCAGTTTTTCAGCGGCTTGCGTTTCGGTGCATCTACATCGAGGGAAAATCCGGTTGCACTTAGAGCGGCAGTTCCAATCGCGGCAGTTTTTAGAAAAGTTCTTCTATCCATATACGCACTTCCTATCGGGAGCGGATTGTACAACGATATGGGCAGTTCTGGCTGGGCGGCGGTTCGCCCGTCAGTTCTTGTCGCCGTGGTAAATTGCTTGGTTGCCGAGGAGACGAGAATGAAAGCTGTTCGATTCCACGAGTTTGGCGGTCCGGATGTCTTGAAGTATGAAGATGTGCCTGAGCCGGAGATGCGCAAAGACGAAGTGCTCATCCGCGTGAAGGCATGCGCTCTGAATCATTTGGACCTGTGGATTCGCAAGGGATTGCCGGGAGTGACACTGCCGCACATCAATGGAAGTGACGTGTCCGGCGATGTCGTGAAAGTGGGCGAGTACATCAATGACATCAAAGAAGGCCAGCGCGTGCTACTTGCGCCGATGAACTTTTGCGGACATTGCCAGCAGTGCATGGAGGGGCGGCAGAATATGTGTCGCGAGTTCACCGTGCTCGGTTACCTGAATGACGGCGGCAACCGCGAATACATTGCCGTGCCGCGAGTGAGTGTGATCCCGATCCCCGCATCGATCGCACTCACATACGACGAAGCTGCAAGCATTCCCCTGGTATTCCTTACTGCATGGCACATGCTGGTTGGACGTTGCGATATCAAAGCCGGCCAGATCGTATTGGTGCTGGGCGGAGGCTCGGGCGTGGGGTCGGCGGCGATCCAGATAGCCAAGATGCTGGGGGCAAAAGTCATTGCCACTGCCGGGGATGAAGCTAAGCTGGACAAATCCCGCGAACTCGGCGCGGATTACACGATCAATCACTACAAGGAAAAGATTTCCGAGGAAGTAAGAAAGATCACCGCGAAGGCGGGAGTGGACATCGTCCTTGAGCACGTCGGAAAGGCCACCTGGGATGAGAGCGTTAAATCACTCAAGCCTGGCGGAAAGCTCGTCACCTGTGGCGCGACAACTGGACCGGAAGCGCAATTCGATCTGCGCGTCCTGTTTGCAAAGCAGTTGTCATTCCTAGGCTCATACATGGGAACCATGGGCGAATTGCATGAGGTTCTGAAACACGTCTTCAGCGGCAAGTTGAAGCCGGTAGTTGATAAGACGTTTCCGTTGCGGGAGGCGCGCGCCGCGCACGAGCGACTGGAAAAGAGTCAGCAGTTTGGAAAGATCGTGTTGAATCCGTGAATCCAGCTACGCAGCGGCTTTGGAATTGAAGTTCTCTAGCACTTTCAACAAGGCAGCAGGATCATGCGCGACAACTACCTGATCGGAATTACACACGTGCTTTGGCAACTCCTCCCTGGGATGAAGGGCATTGACCGGAATATTCGGATTCCGTTTCTTGATCTTGGCTGTAATCTCCTCACATCTCATGTCCCGCAATTGAGAGTCAACGACGACTGCGTCGACCTGGGGAAAGCGATCGAATGTCTGCGTCCCTTCCTTGCCGCTGTACGCGGTAATCACATTGTGCTTGGCGGTTTCGAGCAGCAATTTTCTGGTGGATAAGCCTTGAGCCGGTTCTACTTCAATAACAAGGAAACACAGTCTTTTCCCTTTTGCGGCAGCCATGCTGTGTCCGATGCAAGGAGCAAGGCAGGCTTTGTATTACGGGACGCGTTTCCAAGAGTTTGATTTGGTTGGCATGGAATAAACAACAGGATAGAATTGAACACATGACCGAAGGAACTGATAGAGCCGAAAATCTTGCAGGTAGGTCCACGACCATCCACAAGGTTGCATTCGGAGAGGGTGATCAGCCGGAAGGTTTGATCATGACAACTCTGGACAGCGCCATCAATTGGGCGCGGAAGAGTTCGGTATGGCCAATGACATTCGGCCTGGCATGCTGCGCCATTGAAATGATGGCCATGGGCGCGTCACGCTTTGATATCGCAAGATTCGGCGCGGAGGTGTTTCGTCCCTCGCCGCGGCAGTCGGACTTGATGATCATCGCCGGACGCGTCTCACAAAAGATGGCTCCGGTGATCCGTCAACTCTGGGAACAGATGCCGGAACCCAAATGGGTCATTTCCATGGGGGCATGCGCGACCTCAGGTGGTGTTTTTAATAACTATGCCCTGGTGCAAGGTGTGAACCAGGTGATTCCCGTGGATATCTATGTTCCCGGATGTCCGCCCCGTCCCGAGCAACTGATCTATGCGATCACGTTGCTGCAGCAGAAGATTGAAAACGATAAGGGGTCTTTCAGGCGCGTACTGAATCTGGCTTAAGAAATCTGATATCGCAGCAAGAAGCCCTGGCAACTGCCAGGGCTTTTTACTTTTCTGGGAGAGGGTTATTTGTTTGTGGGTGTGGCGGTGACTACATCGGGAACTTGCGGCGTTTGTTTGACTACACCTGCTTCGGCGTCATTCAATACGATCCCGAGTTTAGTGAGAGTGTCGCCTGTAACCTGGTCCAATTGCACCCGCGATTTTTCGTAAGCGGCCATCGCGGCTACAACGTTCGACTCGGCCACAGCCAAATCACGTTGCGCCTGCAGGACGAGGATGTTGGTTGAAGCTCCCAGCGTGTACTTCTTCTGTTCGGCGTCCAGACTCTCCTGTGCAAGTTGTCGGCCGCTCACTGCGGCGTCCACGCGAGCGCGGTTCTGCTGTAAGGTGAACTGCGCGCTGCGGACGTCAATGCCGACCTGGTTCTGCTGTTGGAGATAACGGAGCTGCGCCTGCCGGAATTCCAGTTCGGAGCGGACCTGGTCGGCTTGAGCTGAGCGGTTGCGGATAGGAATGCTGATCTGGAGACCAACACCTTTGTCGGGCGCGCTGGAATCGAACAAACTGCCGAACGAATCTCCGAATCCTGCTGTATTAACAGTCCCAGGAGCAAGCAATCCAGCGTTAAGTTCTGACGGGGTACATGTAGCCGAAGCGCAGCTCCTAAGCGGGTTTTGCGAACCTGCCAGACCTGAGCCTCCGTAGAATGCGATGAAATCGACAGCTGGAAGCAGCGAATTCTTGGCCGCTTTCTTGGAGATGTCACGGTTGACCAAGTCTATGCGTGACTGCTCCAGGTCAGGGCGCTGATCAATCGCGTGCTTGACCAAGTCTTGAACAGGCGTGATCGGCTCTTCTTTAGGCAACACCATGGTGTCAGTAGGTATGACCGGGATAGTGGCCAGCAAGGGATCCGACAGGTTGCGCGTTAGTGCATTTTTGATCAGAGCCTGTTGCAATTGCAGTTGGGTCTGGGAGAGGATCAGATCCTGCCTTCGGGTAGCGACCTCAGAATCCGCGCGGACAATCTCAATGGGCGCGAGTGTACCGATTTCTACCTGCTTTCGGTTGTCCGACTCTGTCTTCTCTGCCAGAGAAAGCGAACGCTGCTTTACTTTCAAATCTTCGTAGGCGTTTACCAAGTCCCAATAGATATTTTGGATCTGGGATACGGTGGAAATCACTTGATTGCGGAAGGCCTGGGTGGAAATATTCCTGTTGTTGTTCGCGATGTAGATGTTGCGTCTATTCAGGGCGACTCCGAATCCCTGTAGCAGGTGTTGTTGCAGAGTGAAACGGAAACTGCTGTTCAATGAAGGATTCAAGAAACTTCCCAAGCTGTTGGTGGTTAGACGGCTGTTATTAAAGCCAACCGACATATTCGTGCCGGGAGCGAAGCCCTGATTGTAAGCAAAGTTCGCCGTGCCGCTATTCTGCTGCAAGATGGGCACACCTGTGGTGATGGTGTTCGATTGCGGGAACACCGCGTGCTCAATTTGCAGGGTTGATGTCAGTGAGGGGTCGAATTGCGGAACGGCAGGCCCGGTTGCGCCGAGAGTCGATTGCACCAGTCCTGAACTTCCAGCACCTGCGCCACCGGCGCCGCCAGTGGTCCCGCCAGCGCCAGCGCCCGATGCGCCAGTTCCGAAGCCACCTTGTCCGCCGCCGGGTGTGCCAGTGACGAGTCCCGTAGCTACACCGCGGATGCTATTTCCAGCCTTGGCCCGGAGGATGTCAGTATCTGCGATGTTCAAGTTGTAGCGGGCAATCGCCAGATCCAGATTGTTCTCGAGCGCGAGGGCGATGGCATCGTTAAGGCTGAGCACCAACTCGCCGTTCTTGATCAACTGGTCGATGCGCGGCGTGTTGGAAAAGTCCGGCTCCTGTACCTGATGCGCCTTGTAAGGCCCAAGTGGATTAGGAAAATGCAGATTCGGCTTGGTAAAGTCCACCAGCGAACGCTGCGGAGGAGGGGCTTTAGTTGCACTGGGAGCCGCAGGGGCGTCCTGCGCGAACACGCTGGCAGGGAACACCAAAGTGAACGCCATTGCCAGAACAAGTAGATTCTTACTGGTTGTCACCATGTGACGCAAAACTCGCATGAGTTCGATCTCCGACTATGAACTATTTGTTAAAACAACTGTTCTAAGACTGCTATTAGGGTGAATGGTCACCATCAATCAATTTTGGGCTGCTTGCAAGAAAGTATACGAACCGATGCCCGGATTAGTTCCATGTTGCGGGCACTGGCATTAGTGCCTGCGTGGGACAAGAACAATCAGGGAAGTACGATAGTATAAGTCATCCAGAAAAGATGAAAGTCGGGAACTAGGGATTCTTGTAATTAGTTGGTAAGAATCAGCATTTCTATTCTTGTAGGAGAGCATTAGGATAGCGCGAAACTGAGCCATTCCCGATTGTCCGACCGCAATATCAAACTCGTCCTTTCTTACGACGGATCAGCTTTCAACGGCTGGCAGGTCCAGCCGGACAGGCCCACCATCCAAGGCACTCTGGCGGAAGTGATTCAACGCATCACCGCCGAGAAAGTCCTGCCCCAAGGTTCGGGCCGGACGGACGCCGGGGTGCACGCTCTGGCACAGGTCGCATCCTTCCAAAGCACCTCAACCATTCCATTAGAGAATTTCGTCAAGGCGCTGAATAGCCTGCTGCCAGAATCGATCCGCGTTCTGTCGGCGGAAGAAGTTCCAGCCGATTTTCATGCGCGACATCATGCCAAAGCGAAGACCTATCAATACAGGATTTATCGTGGAAGCATCTGTCCGCCATTCCTGGCGAAGTACGTGTATCACCATCCTTATCCGCTGGATGAAGAGGCGATGAACCACGCAGCGGCTCTGGTGATTGGAGAGCATGACTTCACTTCATTCGCCGCGGTGGATCCTGACCGAACCGAGTCATCCGAAGCAGACTGCACCCCTAAAAATGTGCGGACGATCTATTCCTCAGCATGGGAGCGCCGGGGAGAAGAGCTGGTGTATACCGTCCGCGGGGACGGATTTCTTCATCACATGGTTCGAAACCTGGTGGGGACCTTCCTGCTCGTGGGCAAGGGAACGCTCAAGCCGGAGGACATCGGTCGAATCCTGGAAGCACGGAACCGGTCGGCGGCGGGTGCAACTGCGCCGGCGAAAGGTTTGTACCTGGTGAGCGTGGAGTATTGAGAATCCAGCTAAGGTAAGATTGGCTGATTTCTATGGCGCAGACAGTAGCCACAACAACAGGCCGCAAGGTGACTTCGACCAATCCTGCTACTGGTGAAGTCCTTGGCGAGTTTGAGTGCGCTTCGCAGGAGCAAGTGAATGAGGCTGTTGTCCGCGCCCGCGCAGCGCAAAAAGTCTGGCGAGAGACTTCGATCCCAGAGCGCATTCGAGTGCTACGAAATTTTCAGCGGGCACTTTACGCAAACAAGGACGAAGTTGCCGCGCAGATCAGCCTCGAAGCAGGCAAGCCCCAAGTCGAAGCGCTGCTGACCGAAGTGGTGGTAGTCCTCGATGCAGCCCGCTTTTATATCCAAGCTGCAAAATCATTTCTCAAGCTAGAGCGTGTAGCACATGGCAATCCCGCACTGAAGACAAAACGCGCTTATCTATTGCGCGAGCCGCATGGCGTCATTGGGATTGTGAGTCCGTGGAATTATCCATTCTCGATTCCGGCTTGCGATGTGCTGTCGGCTTTGGTCACCGGAAATGCGGTGGTGTTGAAGCCATCGGAGCTGACTTCGCTGACGGCATTAAAGCTCGGCGAGTTGTTCCATTCTGCGGGCTTGCCTGCGGATTTGTTCCAAGTCGTGATCGGCGATGGTTCGACGGGTGCTGCGTTGACGCAATCCCCTATAGACAAGTTGATCTTCATCGGAAGCGTGCCTACAGGTAAACGGATTGCCATGGTAGCGGCGGAGCGGTTGCTGCCAGTTGTCCTGGAACTTGGCGGCAAGGACCCGATGATCGTGCTGGAAGATGCCGACCTCGAGGTGGCATCCAGCGCTGCAGTCTGGGGCGCGTTCATGAACGCTGGGCAAACCTGTTTATCTGTTGAGCGGTGCTATGTGCAACGAAAGATCTACGACAGATTTGTCGAGCGCTGCGTGGAGAAGACGAAATTGCTGAGCGTGGGACAGGGTAACAATGCGGAGACGGAAGTCGGGCCAATGATCAGTCAGCAGCAGTTGAGAATTGTGGAATCGCATGTTGCCGATGCGGTGTCCAGGGGAGCCCGCGTGCTGATCGGAGGCAAACGGCTTTCCGAGTTAGGTGAAAATTTCTATGCGCCCACTGTGATGGTGGATGTAGTGAAGGGGTCCCGCATCCTCAGCGAAGAGACTTTTGGGCCGGTGCTGCCAATCGTGCGCTTCGATATCGACGAAGAAGCTGTCGCTCTAGCGAATGATTCCGAATTCGGCCTGGCCGCCAGCGTTTGGACGCGAGATCGGGCGCGTGGCGAATCGATAGCTTCCAAGATCGAGGCAGGCACTGTGATGGTGAACGATGTGCTGACTTGCTTCGGCACCAGCGAAGCACCGCATGGTGGGGTGAAATCCAGCGGACTGGGCAGAACCCACGGACGATTGGGGCTGGAAGAGATGGTGCGCACGAAGTATGTAGATTCAGATTTGCTGCCTAGTGTGCCCAAGGTCTGGTGGTACGGATACGGCAGCGAATTTCAGGAGCAGATGCGAGGATTTGTCGATCTACTGTTCTCGAAAAGCTGGGGGAAACGAATTGTCGGCGCAAAGAAAGCGATGGGCGCGTTGTTCAGGAAGGGGCGAGTCTGACGGATTCCAGCACAATTCTTGTCCCATCGCGTTTCTGCGGTCCACCCACTTCGGGTAACGGCGGATTCACCTGCGGACTGATTTCCGCAGCCATGGGCGTGCCAGCCGATGTGACCTTGCGCAAGCCCATCCCGATTGAACGCGACCTGCACATCCATTCTCGCGACGGCGCAAACTCTGGCGTGCTGGTGAAGCATGGTGATGAGTTGATCGCGGAGGCTGCGCCTTTGAGCTGGGCAGTAGATATGCCGATCGACCAAGTTGAGTTCGAAGAGGCAAGCCGGGCGGCGGCAAAAAGTCCCGCGTTCATGAACCATCCCTTTCCAACCTGTTTTGTCTGTGGTCCAGATCGCACTGCGGGTGATGGCCTGCGGATCTTTCCGGGACCCCTCGAGAAGAGCGGCAGAGCGTACTATGCCGCCCATTGGATTCCGGATTCGTCAGCAGCGGACGGAAACGGCAGAGTTCGCGACGAGATTGTCTGGGCTGCCTTGGATTGTCCAACGGGCTTTGCAGGCGGATTTGCCTCGGCAGGAACCTTGGTGACTGGACGACTAGGAGCGAGGCTGATCGCGCCCGTTCGTGTCGGCGAAAGGTGCGTGCTCTTGAGTTGGGCGCTAGGTGTAGAAGGTAGGAAGCATCTATCGGAAGCAGTTTTGTTGGGAGAAGATGGAACGCTGCGAGCCGAGTCAAGGGCGACGTGGATCAAACTCGGATGACACCAGCAGGCGAATAGGAATACGATTTAGACGATGGCACTCAAGCATTCCAATCTGATCTACGACTGGAACACCGTGCCCGGCGCGACATTCAAGCCGGCCGGTCAGATCCTTCTCAATGACGAAACTCTGCGTGATGGATTGCAGTCGCCGTCTGTCAAAGACCCGCCGATCGAGAAGAAGATTGAGATCCTGCACTTGATGGAAACGCTCGGCATCAATTCTCTCAACTTGGGATTGCCGGGTGCCGGACCGAGGGCGGTTGCTGACGTGGAACGGCTGGCGAGTGAGATTGTCAATTCCAAACTGAAGATCAAAGCCAATTGCGCGGCGAGAACGCACGAGAACGATATTCGTCCTATTGCCGAAATCGTTCAGCGCACAGGCATGCCGATCGAGACGGCTACGTTTATAGGGTCGAGTCCCATCCGACGGTACACGGAAAACTGGACTGACGATTTTCTTCTGACCACGACGGAAAAGGCAGTCACATTTGCGCGATCGCTCGGGCTCGATGTGATGTATGTGACCGAGGACACGACGCGATGTGATCCGGAGACCATCAAGCGTCTCTACAAAACTGCGATTGAGCACGGTGCGCGCTCAATCGTGATTTGCGATACCTGTGGGCACGTAACCCCGAGCGGAGTGACTGCGCTGATCCGGTTCGTAATGGACGAAGTGGTGAAGCCGTCGGGAGAAAAGATCCGCGTAGATTGGCACGGGCATTGCGATCGCGGCCTCGCCTTGGCGAATTCGCTTGCTGCATTTGCAGCGGGAGCCGATTGCGTTCACGCGGCGGCGATCGGCATCGGCGAGCGCGTTGGCAATACACAGATGGACCAGATGCTCGTGAACCTGAAACTGATGGGCGTTGATCCGTGGGCATCGCAGGATTTGAGCAAGTTGAAGGATTACTGCCATGTGGTGTCCGAAGCAACGGGTGTGCCTATCCCGCTGAATTATCCCGTCTTTGGCGGTGATGCGTTCCGGACGGCAACCGGTGTCCACGCAGCAGCGGTGATCAAGGCCTTCAAGAAAAACGATGTCGAACTCGCGAACACGGTTTATTCAGGAGTTCCCGCGCAATACTTTGGGCTGGAACAAGTGATTGACATCGGGCCGATGTCGGGCAAATCAAACGTGATCTTCTGGCTCGAACGCCGTGGAATCCCCGCAACGGACGACGTTGTAGAGCGCGTGTACCAGAAGGCCAAGGCTTCGAACCACACTTTGGGTGAGAGTGAAATATTGGAATGCTGTGGAACTCCAGCAGCGGACTAGGAACGGTTTCTCGTTTCTAGTTTCTGGTTTCTAGTTCCAGAACCAAGAGCATTTTCTGCTTCGGGGCCCTTATTTACTTCGTGCCTCTGCATCCCTGTGGTGAAAACAGAGTTTGCCATTTATGATGTTTCCCCGATGCTCCGACCCCGTCGCGCTGTTGTGCTATGTTTTCTAGTTCTCATGGCGCTCTCGATCAATACACGCGCACTCTCTCAATCCGGCAATAAAGCGCAGGACATTGCGCGTCTTGCGGAGATGCGTCCCGTCCACGAAGCGTTCAAATGGTTTCAGTCGCACGAAGCCGATCTGCGCAAATTGCAATTGACGATGGTCAAGATCCCGGCGCCCCCCTTTGGCGAAGGCGCGCGGGCGCAATGGTTGCACGATCGTTTCAAGGAAGTTGGGCTGCAAGAGGTTGAGATTGACAAGGCCGGTAACGTCGTCGGTTTGAGTCGGGGAACAGATCCGAAGGCCCCGTTGGTTGCGCTGACTGCGCATATCGACACTGTTTTTCCTGCCGACACTCCACTCACAACAAGAATCGAAGGCAATAAGTTGTATGGTCCCGGCATTAGCGACAACGCTGCCGGAGTCATGGGATTGCTGGCGACAGCGGCCGCGTTGAAGTCAACACCGGCTTTGAAACATGTCTCCGGGATATTGTTCGTGGGCAATGTCGGAGAAGAGGGCGAAGGCGATCTGCGCGGGATGCGGTATTTATTTCAGGAGTCGAAGTGGAAAGACCGCATTGGTTCAGCGATTGTCCTCGACGGTGCGGGAGTGGATTCTGTGGTTACGCAGGCACTCGGCAGCAAGCGGTTTGAAGTGGTTGTGCGCGGACCCGGCGGGCACTCGTGGACAGATTTCGGGACTCCGAATCCCATTGTGGTGCTGTCGCGCGCAGTGGCGAAGTTCAGCGAAATACAGGTACCGAGCGAGCCTCGGACTTCGTTCAACGTTGGCGTTATTCAGGGTGGAACGTCAGTCAATTCGATTCCGGAATCGGCCAGCATACGGGTGGACATCCGCTCGGCATCCGCAGCGGAGATCGATGCGGTGGAGAAATCATTGCGCGAAGCGGTTACGGCAGCAGTCCGCGAAGTGCAAGATGCGAAATCAAAAAAGGGAATCGTCAGCTATGAGATCAAGTTGATCGGCCAGCGTCCCGCGGCGGAATTGAAGCCGGATGCGCGAATCGCTTCGGTCATTCGCGCCGTGGATGCGCATCTTGATCTGCGGTCGCAAACGCGGCGGGCATCGACGGACGCGAACATTCCGCTTTCAATGGGGCGTGAGGCGATCAGCATTGGGGCCGGCGGTACCGGCGGCGGCGCGCACACTGTGCAAGAGTGGTTTGACGCGAGCGGCCGGGATTTGGGACTGAAGAGAGTCATGCTGGCGGTGTTGGCGCTGGCCGGAGTGAATGAATGAAAGTGTTGTGGCTGCTGTTCATGTTGATTTCCATTGCCAACGCGGATGACAAGAAAACCAACGACTCCATTTTTGTTAATGGAAAGATTTATGCTGGCGGAGCTAGTGTCGGATCGTCGTCGAAACCCACTGCGATCGCTATTCGCGATGGCCGCGTAGTCGCGATCGGGAACGATGCTGAGATTCGTAAGATGGCGGGTCCAAATGCGAACGTAGTCGACCTCCACGGCCAATTCGTCATGCCCGGCTTCAATGACGCGCATGCGCACCTGGCCAGCGGTGGGTTCGAGAAAATGAACGTCGATCTGGTCGGGTCGAAGTCGCTGGCGGAGATGCAATCGCGGATCGCCAAGCGCGTGAAGACGGCGGCTCCCGGCGAATGGATCGTCGGACGAGGCTGGGACCATACGAAGTGGCCGGGACGGACGCTGCCCACACGACAAGACATCGATAAAGTCACCGGCGACCATCCGGCAATGTTCGGACGGGTCGACGGACACATTGCCGTCGCTAATTCAGCGGCGCTAAAAGCGGCGGAAATCACTAAGCAAACTGCGAGTCCAAGCGGCGCGGCGATCGACCACGACGCCTCTGGAGAACCAACGGGAATTTTGCGCGAAGATGCTGCGATGGCATTGGTGCGTGACAAAGTTCCGCCGGCATCGCCTGCACAGCATCGGAAAGCGATGGAGTTGGCGCTTGAGGATGCAGCACGGTCGGGGATTACTTCGGCGCAGGACAATTCGGATTGGGAAGATTACCTGGCTCTCGAACTGATACAGCGCGAAGGGAAGCTGACTCTGCGAGTCTCGGAATGGCTCCCATTTGGGCAGTCGGTCGAGAACCTCAAAAAGATGCGCGATCACCACCCGCACAGCGATCCTATGTTGCACTCGACTATGCTGAAGGGCTTCATGGATGGCTCTCTGGGGTCGCGCACGGCGGCACTCTTAGCCCCATATTC
This sequence comes from Acidobacteriaceae bacterium, assembly GCA_025462925.1. Taxonomy (GTDB): domain Bacteria; phylum Acidobacteriota; class Terriglobia; order Terriglobales; family Acidobacteriaceae; genus JAICLA01. The sequence continues at coordinate 21,411 of JAOAPL010000108.1, read as the reverse complement.
GGATGATCCCAAAAATTCAGGGCTACCCCGATTTTCGCAAGAGCAACTGAACCAGATGGTAAGGGAGCGAGTGGCCGCGGGATTTCAAATTGGGTTCCACGCTATTGGAGACGGCGGGGTGGAAATGGCGCTGAATGCATTTGAACAGGCGGTCTCGTCAAAGCAGCCGAATGATCTCCGTTTCCGCATTGAACATGACCAGGTAGTTCAACCGGACCAGATTCCTCGATATAAGAAACTCGGCGTGATCGCTTCCGTGCAGCCGAACCATCTTCTTACTGACATGAATTGGGCGGAGGAACGCATTGGAAAGGAACGCGCCAAGAGTTCCTATCCGTGGGCGAGTTTTCTGAACGGAGGAGTGCCGCTGGCATTTGGCACGGATTATCCAGTTGAGCCGATTGCGCCGTTCCGCGGGATCTATGCGGCGGTCACGCGTAAGAACGAGGCGGGTACCGCTGAGTACTATCCTGAACAGAAGCTGAGTATCGACCAGGCGATTGCGGCTTACACGAGCGTATCGGCATACGCGGAGTTCGCGGAGAAAGAAAAGGGCACTCTGGCGCCGGGTATGTTGGCGGATTTCGTGGTTCTGGATCGGGACATCACCGCTATTGCAACGAGCGAAATTCTCAAAACGAAAGTCCTTCGCACCGTAGTAGGCGGAAAAACAGTTTACGAGGCGAAGCAATACGAGCGTCTCGAGACGCTCAGGTAAAAAAGGCGCGTTTGGTACTCTACTGGCGTGTCCCGTTCTCTCAAAGCCCACCTTCTGCTTGTCTTCGTCACCTTCGTTTGGGGTGCGACCTTTCTCGTAATCAAGAACGCCCTCACGGACATTTCTCCGCTCTTATTTAATTCCATCAGGATGACGTTTGCCGCTTTCTGTCTGGCAGTCTTCTATTGGAAACATCTACGCCGAATCGACGCCGCGGTCTTTAGGGCCGGGTTGTTGACCGGAGCTTTCCTCTGGGCCGGGTATGAGTTCCAGACGACCGGGCTCAAACTGACTACCCCGTCAAAATCCGGATTTCTTACCGGAGTCTCGGTAGTGCTGGTACCTGTATTTCTGGCTTTGTTCTGGAAGCGCAAGGTAAATAGATGGACGGCCTTGGGAGTACTGGCGGCATTTGTTGGGTTAGTACTCATGACCGTGCCGGCAGGAGCGTCGGCATCAGGTGCATCCTCTTTCTGGGGCGATTGGGGCAGCGTGAATTTCGGCGATGTTCTTACCCTGGGATGCGCCATCGCGTTTGGGTTCCACATCATCTTCATCGGGCGGGCGACCCAGAGGCACGGCTTTGAACGGATCGCATTCCTGCAGACTGCAGTAGCGGCGACGCTGATGTTTGCTACCGTTCCGCTGGTTGAGAGAGTCTATATAACATGGACTCCGCAGTTGTTGTGGGCCATTGGGATTACGGGGTTATTAGGGACGGCGGTGGCCTTTTCCATACAGGCATGGGCGCAACAGTTCACTCCGCCAACCCATACCGCTCTGATTTTTGCGCTTGAACCTGTTTTCGCCTGGCTCACATCTTATCTAGTAGAGGGAGAGAGGCTGGGCATGAGGGCAGGGCTAGGCGCAATGTTCATCCTGGCGGGTATTTTGACTTCGGAAATCAAAGGGCACGTTGCGACGGCGAAGGACGAGGCTGTTGTCGCGGAGATGGCGTGAAAACTGGGGGAAAAGGCTCAGTAATAACGTTTCAGCTAACATTTGCAGGGGTTTGCGCATCTAATACTTGGAATTCTTTTCATAAATGCCTGTAAACAGGCACTCTGGGTATAATTCACATTTCATAGTAGAAGGTTTTTTTGGAGGAAACAATTCGATGAATGGCTTTTCAGCCAAACTTAGGGCGCACCGTGTTGCGTCCACACTAATCATTTTTGCCACGCTGGTCTTTGGCATCCTGATCGGCACAATCATTCAAAAAGGCGTGAAGGGCAAAGAGAGTAGCCCTGCTGAGGTGGCGCAGCTCACAATGCCAGCGCCTCAGCAAATGTCGTCAGCGTTCTCAAAGGTCGCCAAGACGATTGAACCAGCTGTCGTCAACATCAACACTGAGTCGACGGTAAAGATGACTCCGCGTGGGCGGAGGAGTCCGGGCGGCGGAAATGGTGATGATGAAGGATCCATGCAGGACTTCTTCGACCGGTTTTTCGGTGGTCAAGGTGGCGTCCCGGGACAAAGTCCGGAAGGAACTCGGCAGCGATCTCTTGGCTCGGGCGTGATCGTGGATTCGAAGGGCTACATTGTTACCAATGCTCACGTGGTGGAAAAAGCTGACCGCGTCAGGGTTCAACTGGCCGGCGATCCTCCGGGCGTGCAGTATGACGCTAAGGTGATCGGCAGCGACCGGGAAACTGACCTCGCAGTCATTAAGATCGAACCAAAGAAGGCTCTGCCTTTTGCCAAGCTGGGCAACTCGGATTCACTTGACGTTGGCGATTGGGTGCTCGCGATCGGAAGCCCGTTCGGCCTCGACCAGACGGTGACGGCTGGGATCATCTCTTCTAAAGGCCGCAACATCGATAACAGCCACCAGTTTCAGTCATTCCTGCAAACCGACGCCGCGATCAATCCAGGCAATTCTGGCGGGCCGCTAGTCAACATGAATTCTGAAGTTGTGGGAATCAATACGGCTATTTTTACGCAGTCGATGGGATCTCAGGGCGTTGGTTTCGCGATGCCCTCCAAAACAGTTGCGGAGATTTACAACCAGCTCATCAGTCCAGAACACAAAGTCACTCGCGGTTCTATTGGCGTAATGTTCAACGCAGCGCCGAATCCGGCCGTGGCGCGAGTCTATGGCGTGTCCAGTGGCGTCACCATTGCCAGTATTACCCCTGATGGACCTGCGGAAGCGGCAGGCCTGAAGACGGGCGACACCATCGTGTCCGTGGATGGAACGAAGATCAAGGATGGCAATGAACTGGTCAATGACATTTCGTCGCGGAAGCCAGGGTCCAAGGTGAAGCTCGAGTACGTTCGCGGCGGCAAGGAAAACACAGCTTCTGTAACCATCGCTGACCGTGCAAAGCTCTTCCGGGATCGTGCCAGTGCGGACGATGAGGACAGCTCAGGCGAGGAAAAGCCCACTGCAAGCAAGATGGGGCTCTCTGTGCGGAATCTAACTTCTGACATGGCAGACCGGTTGAACATGCCCAGTGGCAAAGGCGTGGTTGTTACCGAGGTAAAACCAGGCTCCTTTGCCGAAGACGTTGGCTTGAACAGGGGTGATCTGATCCTTGAAGTAAATCGCGCTCCAGTGAACAACGAAGACGACTTCCGCAAGCTCCAGGCAAATCTGAAGAGCGGCCAGGACGTGGTCTTCCTGGTTCGTCAGGGAGGCCGAGGAGCGCCAAGCGGGACCATCTTCCTGGGGGGCACACTTCCGTAACTAGAAAGTAAACCTTAACGCTAGCGATCTGGGGGCATCTGTGAAATGATGCCCCCAGATCGTTCTAGCCTGATTTGTGGGGGTGCAAACAACGCAACCCTGCTGGACGCGAGTACTATCTAAGTTCACTGATTGCGTGTGCTGAGGTGCCGGTTTGCGATTTTCCCGTATCCCTTTCATTTTCATTCTCGTTGCAACCCTATTTACATTCTTATTACCCGTTTCCATCTGGGCCAGGACTTCTGCCTCCAGCAAGACTCCTCAACACAAATCCACTGCTAAAGCGAAGACCCATAAGACCAGTTCCAAATCTTCGAAGTCCTTGAAAAAGGGCAAAGGGAAGAAGGCTTGGCAAGCCAAAGGACAGAAGAGCATTTCGGATGACCGCACACGGGAAATACAGGCAGCTTTGATCCGTGAAAAGTACCTGACCGGAGAACCAACGGGACAGATGGACGGGCCAACGCGGCAGGCACTGATAAAGCTGCAGGAACAAAATGGATGGCAAACGAAGATAGTCCCGGATTCACGCGCCCTGATTAAATTGGGATTGGGACCGAACCATGAAAATCTGCTGAATCCTGAGACCGCAGCCATGCCTTCGGCAGTAGCATTGCGTCAGTAGATTACCCACCGTTTCCTTGTTCGCTGTCGAGAACATGTCGGATTTTCTTGGCTAGGGCCTCAGTGGTGAAGGGCTTCTGCAGGAAGTGGGTTCCCTGAGTAAGCACGCCATGATGGACGATGGCATCGTCAGTGTAACCGGAGATGTAAAGAACTTTCATGTCCGGCCGTATCGTTGCAAGCCTTGCGGACAGTTCAGTTCCGCTCATCTGCTCAAGCACAACATCAGTCAATAAGAGTTCGATCTCGCCGCGGTGACGCTCGCAATGAAGTAGCGCCTCGCCGCCGTGCCGCGCTTCCAGGACCGTGTATCCGTGTTTATGAAGCACTTGCCTGACGAGTGCGCGCACGCCATCTTCATCTTCCACCAGTAGAACGGTCTCAGTACCACGATAAGCGGCCTTGGAGAGAGGCCGATTTTGTCCCAGTTCTGCGGGAGCATCTACACGTGGAAGATAGACCTTAAAAGATGTTCCAACGCCAACTTCGCTGTACACCCAGATGTAGCCTTCACTCTGCTTCACGATGCCGTAGACCGTAGAAAGTCCCAACCCGGTGCCTTTTCCAAGCTCTTTCGTGGTGAAGAAAGGCTCGAAAATTCTTTGGCGCACCTGCGGAGTCATCCCGGTGCCTGTATCACTTACCGCGAGCATGACATAGCGACCGGGCTTGGATCCCATGTGTTCGTGGGCATAACTCTCGTCGAGATCGACATTTGCCGTTTCAACTGTGAGTTTGCCGCCGCGAGGCATCGCGTCGCGCGCGTTCACTGCGAGATTCATGATGACTTGTTCCACTTGTCCAGGATCGGCTTTAACGCGACCAACACCAGGTTCGAGAGCCGTGTAGAGGCTGATGTCCTCGCCGAGGAGACGCTTCAGCAACTTGTCCATGTTGCCGACGACGGAGTTCAAGTCCAGGACTTTTGGCGCGAGAACCTGTTGGCGACTAAACGCCAGGAGTTGCCGCGTGAGGCCGGCTGCGCGGTCGGCGGCTTTCTTGATCTCCTCCACCTCGCTACGCAGCGGATCGGCCTCTTTAAGTTCATCCAGCATCAACTCGCTATAGCCTTTGATGACGGTCAACAAATTGTTGAAGTCGTGAGCGACACCGCCTGCCAACCGTCCCACGGCCTCCATTTTTTGCGACTGCCGCAATTGTTCTTCCAGCGCGCGCCGCTCGGTGACGTCCTCAGTGATCATTTCGAAGCCTTCGACCTCGCCCTGAGCGTTCATTACCGCATGTCCGCTCAAGCGGACGGTGATTGGCTTTCCGTCCTTGCGCTTCCATTTGACTTCAATGTTCTCCAGCCGGTCCTGACGACCATATTGCTGAATGAGCCTTACGCGCTCAGTCTCGTCGGCATAAACGTCCCTGGAAAGGCTTAGTCCCAACACTTCTGAAGCGGAATCGTAGCCGAGCATATTTACGATCGCGGGATTCACTTCCAAGAATGTGTCGTCCGTGCTGGACCTGTATATCCCATAGACGGCGCTCTGCACGATGGAGCGGTGACGTTGTTCCGAATCGCGCAGAGCTTCTTCGTTGCGCTTGCGGAGAATTGCGCTGGCCAGATGCTGGGAGACGAAATTCAGGACTTCGAGCTCATTTTCACCATAGCGGACATCGTGATTGTAAGTCTGCGTCACAATCACGCCAAATGTCTGATTAACGCTCCTTAACGGAGCGCCGATCCAATCCACAAACATGGATCCAACCAGGTCGACCTCACCTTCCGCCTTAAGCTGTTCCATCAACTCCGGCCGCATAAGCACTGGACGATTCAACCGCAGGACGTATTCGGTAAGGCCGTTGCCGAGAGGAAACGTCCCAATCGGCGCGGCGTCCTGTTCGTCGACATAGTAGGGATAGGTCACCAGCTTGGATTCGGTGTCATATAGAGCGATGTAAAAGTTCTTGGCATGAATCAGTTCGCCAATGATGTGGTGCACTGCCGCGAAGAACTCTTCCAAGTCCTGAGCGGCATTGGCCTGATCGGCGATTCGGTAGAGCGCAGCCTGCATCTGCTCCACTCGTTTGCGCTCAGTGATGTCAAACGCTGTCCCGATGATGGCGTCTTCGCCGCCGAATTGGATAGCACTTGCACTGAAGTCCACCCAGCGGACTTCTTTGCTTCTTGTAAGAATTCGATATTCATAGCGGTCAGGAGTCGAATCGCCGTGAAAACGCTGATTCGCTCGGGAAATGACCAGCTCGTGGTCCGCGGGAAAGACCACGTCGAACGGGTTCATTTTCATGAGTTCCTGGGAGGTGTATCCGCTGATCTCTTCCGAGGCGCGATTCACATAAAGGAAGCGCTGGTTGTTGTGGATGTAGATGGCCGAAGAAGCGGTATCAGCTACGGCGCGGAACTTGCTTTCGCTTTCGATAAGCGCATGTTCTGCGTATTTTCGCTCGGTGATGTCCACCAGTGTTCCTTGTATCGTGTCAGGCGCATCACTGTTGCCCTTGATCAGCGCAACATTCTCCAACACCCATATCGGGGCACCGTCCTTACGTCGGGTGAGCGTTTCAACATTGGTCAATACATTTGACTCGCGCAGCCGGTTCATAAACTTTGTGCGGTCTGCTTCTGCGATATAAAAATTCAACGCCGGAACCTTTAGCACCTCCTCACGGGATGCGTAGCCGTAAATGTGCGCAAATGAATCATTGCAGTCGAGCAGTTCTCCGGCTAGTGTGCTGACGTAAACGCCGGCAAGATTTCTTTCAAACAACTGTCGATAGCGCTCCTCGGAAAGCTTCATCTTGGATTCCGTGCGCTTGCGTTCAGTGATGTCGATCAGGGTGCCTTCAAACATTTCGGGTTGGCTGGCGGTTGCGGGAAGTATGGCAACATTTTCCAGCACCCAGATGATGCTTCCGTCTCTGCGCAAGAGCTGATCTTCAAGATTTGTGATCTGCTTTTCTCTGCGAAGCCTGGCAATAAATGCTTTGCGGCGATCCTCATCCACTGAGAGTTGCCAGGAAGATTGTCCTTCAAGTTCTTCAGGCGAGTTATAGCCGAAGATGTATGCAAAGGCTTCATTACATGCGACGAATTTGCCATCGGTGGTGCAGCGGAAGACCCCGGCCATATTGCGCTCGAATAGTTGTCGAAAACGTTCCTCTGAGACACGCAATTCTGCTTGCTGTCGCAATCGATCTCTGATGTCCCGGAAGCTGACTAACATCCCGGAAACCTGGCCATTCTCGTAGAGAAGATTGCTAACGGCTTCAAAGGGTGTCCAGCGGCCGTCTTTATTTAGCAATCGCAGTTCAGTGGGAGTGATTGCAGAAGTGCTGCTTAGGCGCCGTTTGAATTTGCCGATGATCAGTTCGCGGTCTTCAGGATGGACCAGATCGAAGCCATTCTTGCCCACGAGTTCCTGTGGATTGAATCCCATCAGGCGTTCGAGCGACGGGCTTTCATACTGGATGATGCCTTCCGGGCTTAGGACGCTGATCACATCCGAGGAGTTTTCAATCACCGTACGGAACAACTGCTCGCTTTGCGCCAAGGCTTGCTCGGCCCGCTTGCGTTCGGTGATGTCGAAGATCAGCACGACTGCGGCGGGCTGTCCCTGATACTCGATTGTGTTGGCGGTGAAGTCCATCCAGCGTTCTGCGCCGCTCTTATGAATGATCCTGAATTCGTGGTGATCGGTTAGAGGGCTGCCTGCCATCCGTTCCGCCACACGTTTCGCAAGCGGTGCGCGGAATTCCGGTGCTGCGATCTTCCAAAATGGATCCAGAGCCAGCAATTCGGGTAGCGAATAACCGGTGAGTTGGGTTGCGGCTGGATTGACGTACAGCAATTTGTTCTCGCGAAAGATGATGATTGCACAGGGCGCACTCTCAGCCACTGCGCGGAACTTGGATTCACTCTCATGCAGTGCAGCTTCGGCCAGAATGCGTTCGGAGATGTCCCGTCCTATGCCTTGAACACCCACAGGCACTCCGTCCTTGAGAATGAGACGAGTGCCGAGCTCGAGGTGGACGATGCGTCCGTCCTTAGCCTTCACCCGGATTGGATATGGATTTGGATAAGGCTTCCCGGCAATTTTCGCTGCGGTGGCTTGCCTTGCTCGGGGAAGTTCTTCCGGGGGCAAGAGGTCTGTGATATTCATCCGGAGAGTTTCTTCGGATGAGTATCCGAAGATACGGACAGCCGTGGCATTGCTGGAAGTGAAGTTGCCTTCAAGATCGTGGGTGTAAATCACGTCGCTCGCAAACTCGATGGCGTCTCGCAGGTCCTCAATCGTGGACCCAAACGATTGCTCAGTTTTGTTTGCCCCGGATTTTGAAGACTTGGAGCGTTGGGATTTAGAGGAACCGTTTGCGGGAATCGTGACGGGGTTGCTATCCGACGCCGAGTTAGTCAGAGGCGAGGCCTTCTCCTTTTTTTTCGAGGATAAAGTTCGTTTGGGCTTGGTGCCCATCAAGGCCCCTCCTGCAGGGCGGTCTTTACGGCTTCATGTTCAGGGGGAATTGGCGATACGGTTTTATATCCCATTTTGGCCCGGTTGGAAACGCAAATAACTGCCGTCTTGTGCAGCTATTTCTTCAACGGCTGAGGAAAGTAGGGAAGCGGCAGACCGCGAACGATTGCGGCAGGATTGTCATTGACCAGAGCGCGGGCCAAATCATCGTCGTAGGCCTCCGCAACCACGTCGTAAGCTTTGGAAAGTATAGGCGGACGAAAACTTGGGTCGTGCGCATCAGAGGCTATGACGTGCACGGCATCGTGATCGAGCAACCAGCGCGCCATTTTCTTCGGCCCTTCACCCCAATGTCCAGTCAACGAATTCGCAGTGACTTGGATCACGCAATTATTTTCGGCAAACCGGATGACGTGATCGGGACATCGCTGCATCATCAGGTTTCTTTCAGGATGCGTGATCACTGGACGGATACCCATTGCGGAAAAACGCATCAGGGAATCTGTGACAGCGGGTGAAATGGCGTAATCGCTGAACTCGACCAACAGATAGTCGGTACCGCTGATCACGAACTTGTCAGGGTCCTCGAGAGCGAGCTGAATATTGTCGTAAGAGAAATGGAAATCACAGCCAAGGCTGAAGGTCAGAGAGTCTCCTGCAATTTTTTTTAACTGCTGAAGGGCAAGCTGAAGCTGCGGACGGTCATAGCGATAATCATCGTTGGCGTGCGGTGTGCAAACGATGTGTCGGATACCGTCCTTCACGGCGACGCGGCACATCTCCTCTGACATTTCCCAACTCTTGGAGCCATCATCGACGTTGGGAAGAATGTGACAATGGACGTCGACCATGAAGTAATTGTATCCCGAGGGTGATCAGCTATCGTCGCGACGCGATTGCACTGGATAATGTGCAACTTGGTTCTTGTGGATAAAAATCGCAAAATGATACAAAAACCTCATTGCAGGTTCGCCCGCGGTTAAGTATATTCTCCGTAACCTATTCTCATCCGGTAGTTTGCAGCCTTAACGGGGCACTCAGCCGAGGCTACCAAAAACTGGATGCGCACTGATATCGGAGATTCGCACATGTGGAAATCTGTTAAAGAAGAGAGACCTACCCCAGTCACGCCTACAGCGCCATCCACATCATCCATAAATACGCCGGAAATCAAGAAGGAGACTCGCTCGATGGAACCGTTCAAGCAGGGAGATAATTTTCGAGCTGATGTTGCGCACATTGGGAAATCGGTGTTGGTGAAGGGTGAACTTTCCGGCAGCGAAGATTTGTACCTCGATGGCGAAGTAGAAGGCAGTATCGATCTGCAGGAACACAGCTTGACGATTGGTCCGCATGGACGGGTGCGCGCAAATGTGAAGGCGAGAGATGTTGTTGTCCACGGGAAAGTGGACGGCAACATCCACGGGACTGAGCGCGTGGAACTCAAGCGTTCGGCAGTCTTGATGGGCGACATCTCCACGCAGCGCATCGTCATCGAGGACGGCGCGTATTTCAAGGGTGCAATCGACATCAAGAAAGATGGAAAACCCGCTGCACCAGCCGTAAAAGAGGCGCCGAAGGCGTTTGCGGCTGCTGTGTCGTCTCCAGCAAGCGGATCGAGTGATTCGGGTTTCTCACCGCAAGCTTCGCTGATCCAAGAGAAGAAATATTAAGATTCGAGAAGGTGAAAGTCACGAGTGATGGTTTCAGTCGCACAGAACTTTTTCAGATTATTTCGCGGTGAAGCGGCTAGGAATGGTGAGTTTTCCAGCGACGTCGCCGAGGTTCGCGCCAAAAGGCACTCCAGCGGATTGAATGAACTTACCAAGATGCTCGCAGGTCAGGAGAACCTTTGCATTCTTGACTTGGGTCCGACTTCGCCGCAAAACATCGCGCATCTTACCGGCTTGGGCCATCGCGTCTATAACGAGGATGTGCTACTGGCATCGATGGATCCGAGTTTCGTCTCTAAGAACGAAGACGGTTCAACCAGCGTGAATCTGGAAAGCTTCCTGAATGAAAATCTGAAATACAATGGGCAACAGTTTGACGCTGTCATTGCGTGGGACATCCCCGATTACCTGCATGAATCGCTGGTCAAAGCGATGGTGGAGCGTCTTTCATCGGTGATTAAGCCGGGTGGTGTCTTGCTGGCATTCTTCCATACTCGCGACGCCGGGCCGGACGCGCCTTACTATCGCTACCACATTGCGGGCAAAGATTCGCTCGATCTACAGCGGGGACCGCAGTTCCGACTCCAGCGTGTTTTCAATAATCGGCACATTGAAAACCTCTTCCGTGATTATTCCAATATCAAATTCTTCCTCGCCCGGGACAACGTAAGAGAAGTATTGGTCGTCCGGTAAGATCAGCGGGTTCTTGCCCGGGTTTTATTCAGCAAGAATTCTGCCAATCGAGGAAAGCTCATCGCAGCTAGTGCTGCGCTGCGGAGAACCAAGGGCGCGGAGACGATCTTGCGTATTCGGGCAGCATTGCGGAAGGCGGGGAGCAGCTTCCGCCTGTATAAGTCTGCATAGTCCTGCGCTGCTACTTGCAGCGAGCGACTTCCATCGAAGAACCTGATTAACGATGAAGCCGCCATGCTTCCGCTGTGCAGTGCCATGGAAATCCCGTCTCCAACGAACGGATCGATGAATCCTGCTGCATCGCCGGCCATCAAGACATTCCCATCGAGCGGCGCGGGATCTCGGAAAATCAGAGGCGACGTGCTGACGGTCTCCGTCAGTTGTTTCCATCCAACGCTGCGCTCACGCAAGCGAGTCTCGCAGTTGAACACCTCAGGCAGACTAGAAGCGACGTCGGCGCGAACCATTGCACAGACATTGACCGCGGCAGCGCTAACTGGTTGCACGCCGCAGTAACCTGCGGGAGAGAAGTAGAGGTCTACAGATTGCGGCGGCTTGTCTTCGGCAAAATGTGCCTTCACACCGATCCATTTGCTGCCAGTAGGAACTCCCACGTTCGCCAGATTTGACCAGCGGCCCGTCGCATTGACAATCCCTCGCGCTGAATAGGAGCCGTTGTTAGTTCGCAGCTCAAAAGGCCCGTCGCCCTCGATGCTCTGAACGATAGTTTGTTCATGGACGTGCGCTCCTATCTCTGCGGCTGAATGCCATAGTGCGTGGTCCATATCGAACCGAGGAATGCTGTTTGCGGCAGGTCGAACGCGTGCAGTCACGACCTGGCCATCCAAGAAAATCCTGGCCGATGCGATTGATACGGAGGACTCAAATAAACGTGTTCCGAATTCATGGCTCAACAAATTCCGAAGCAGCCCTAGCGCCTCTGAGGAGACAAACTCGCCACAAACCTTCTGGCGGGGAAATCTAGATCGATCTACCAGCAGAACCTTCGCGCCTGCCCGGCGGGCCGTAATCGCTGCCGCAGATCCGGCGGGGCCTCCCCCAATGACGGCGAGGTCATACAGTTCAGTCATGTTTCCACATCACGATTCCCATGCGGAAGAAGTAATGACGGCTGAACTCGAGCCTTCCGGCATTGGTCTGTCGGAGTATTTCCCGCATCTCTTCCGGGGTGTATGCGTTACGAACCGAAGCGGGAGCATCATTGGATGTGATTCGGCTGCGATAGACGGGAATTCCAGCGTATGCAGCGGCCAGGTGGATCGGATCTCTGCGCAAATCGTTCACGATGACTGCGTATCGACAAACGCGGAGTGCTTCATTGGTGAATCGTACGATTTGCTCGGGTTCGAGGTGGTGCAGGAAGAGGGAACTGCCCACGACATCGAATATCGCATCGTCGAATGGGATATTCATGGCATCTCCAACGATTGCAGCCGTGCCATTTCGATCCTGTGATGAGGGAAGATGCGCGGCGGAGCGGTCAAGAACCGCAACCTCCAAATCGATTCCGTGCGCTTTCAATTGCGCGCGACCTGCGAGAGCAACATCGCCGGAAGCACCGGCAACATCAAGAAAGCTCATCTGCTTGAGGCCGGTCGTCCTAGCCACATAGGAGAGCAGTTTTGTTGTTGTGCTCAGCCCCCCGAAATAGCGATTAAGCCAGCGCAGATCTGCAAGCGAGCCGGCGACTTCTTCAGGGCTGCCCTGATCGGTGTCCAGCAATTCGGGGATGACGACACGCTTCATGCAAAATCAGTTTTATACTCGCGCCAATTCTTCTTCCAACAATTGTTTGTTATATAGATCTGTGTAGTAGCCCTCACGTTCAATCAAGTGATCGTGAGTGCCGTATTCGACGATCTCGCCGCCGTGAAGCACGGCAATGCGGTCGGCATTCCGGACCGTGGACACTCGATGCGAGATCAAGATCGTGGTTCGTCCATGCATGACTTCGCGCAAATGGTTGAGGATCTTTTCTTCGGTGTAGGTATCGACGCTGGCGAGGGCGTCATCAAGGACCAGAATGCGCGGATTGCGAATGATGGCACGAGCAATCGCGGTGCGCTGCTTTTGTCCGCCGCTTAGCGTGATACCGCGCTCTCCGACCACGGTGTCGTACTTGTCGGGAAAATCTTCAATGTCATTTGCGATGCTCGCTCCTTCAGCGGCTGCGCGGACTTCAGCGTCGGAGGCGTGCTCAACTCCGAATGAAATGTTCTGGCGAATGGTGTCACTGAAGAGAAAAGTTTCTTGCGGAACAAAACCGATATTGCGGCGTAATGTCGCGAGAGGATAATCGGTGATGGGTCGGCCATCGATCAGCAGGCTCCCCCGCGAGGGCGCGTCATAAATGCGCGGTATTAGGTTCACCAGCGATGTCTTTCCCGAACCCGTCGGGCCGACGATAGCGAGGCTGGATCCGGCCGGAATAATCAAGTTGATGTTCTTCAAGACGCGATTGTCCGTCCCTCCGCCGTTTGAAGAAGCCGATGCTCCCGCATCGTTGAAGCCGAAATTGAGATTGCGGAGTTCGATCTCACCGCGTACCTCCACCTCAGTGCCGCTCAAGTCAGGGGAGACTGCGGTGTCAGCGATGGTCGGCCTTTCCAGAATAATCTCATTGATGCGTCCCATGGAAGCCGTTCCGCGCTGGTAAATGTTGATGACCCAACCAAGCGCGATGATGGGCCAGGTGAGTTGGACCATGTAGAAGTTGAACGCGACAAAATCACCCGGTGTGATATGGCCGAGCAGCACCTCTCGTCCGCCCAGCCAAAGCAAAAGAACAATAGCGAACCCCAAAAGCGTTTGCAGCGTCGGGAAGAGCATACCCATGAGCTGGACTAGTTTGAGACTGCGGGCGATGTATTCGCGATTCGAAGTCTCGAATGAGGCCGCTTCGGCAGACTCCTGCACGTAAGCGCGGATGACCCGCGCGCCGGAAAAATTCTCCTGCGCCCTGGCAGAGATGTCAGAGAACATGGCCTGGATGCGCTCAAACCGCTCGTGGATCCGGCGGCCAAAATATTGTATGAGGATACTGACCAGCGGCAGCGGAAGAAACGCGTAGACAGTGAGTTTTGGGCTGATGGCCATCATGAATGCGAGAGCGCCCGCAGTGAAGACTACGGTGTTCGCTGAGTACATGATCGCTGGGCCGATCATCTGGCGCACGGCGTTCAAATCGTTGGTTGTGCGTGCCATGATGTCGCCGGTGCGAGTGCGCTGATAGTAATCGTAAGAGAGTGATTCCAGATGGGTAAAGAGGTCGTTACGCAAGTCGAATTCGATATCGCGCGAGATGCCGATCAGGATCCATCGGGTCAGGAACTGGAAAACTCCCTTTGCGAGTGCGACAGCAAGAATGGCCATCGAATAAACGATGAGCTTATGTCGGGTAACTCCGGAGTTGAGGTCGTCAACGGCACGGCGGATCACCTGCGGAAATAGTATCCAGATCCCGTTGGTGAGCAATACAGAGAGCCCGCCGAAAAAGAAAGGAGACCTATACTTCCACAAATAGGGAGCCAGGGGCTTTAGACGTTTCAGCATGAATCTGATTAGATGATAGCTGAAATGCGCAGGTGCAGTTTTCTTCGGAGAGAGTCTAGGTTGGGACTTTGAAGATGAGGTAGCCACCGGCTAATCCGAAGAGCAAGTCCGGCGCCCATGCTGCCAAGGCAGACGGTAACTGATTCACGTTGCCAAGTGCTTCAAAGAAATTCGATGTCACCAGATAAATCACTGCGATGCCCAAGGCCACGGCCACACCGGTGAGCGCGCCGCGTTTTCCCGCAGAAAGAGAAAAGGGCACAGCCAAAATCGCCATAACAAGCGCGATCAACGGATATGCCAGTTTCTTCTGGAGTTGCACACGCAACCGAATCACATCAAAGCCGCTCTGTTGCAGATCTTGGATGTAGACTCGCAATTCCGAATAATTCATCTCAGACGACTGCTTAACTTCTTTCTTGAAGTAGTTCGGAACTTCAGAAAATTCGGCAAAGGTCGTTACATCGAATTGCCGATAGTTTTCCACCACGGCGCCATTAAACCTTCTAGACCACCCTTGCTCGAAGACCCATTTATTCAAATCGTTAACCCAATGCGCACGGGTTGCATACACCCTGCGCGTGATGGAAAAAGTTGTTGGATCGAACTGGAAAGCGGAGATGTTCGCGAACTCGTTTTGGTCGGCATCAAAGTGCTGATAATAGTAGATGACGTCCTTCTCCCCGAAGATCCACTTGCGATCTGGCCGCAGAAAAGTCTGAGGAGGCTTTCCCTTAATGCTGTTGCGGATGGCCTCTTGGCGGGTATTGGCGTAAGGGAGATAGAACTGATCAAAGAAAAACAGCGCGACCGATATTCCAGCAGCGATCATCAGCACGGGGATAATAGCGCGATAGATACTGATCCCCGTTGCCTTCATTGCTGTGAGCTCGTTTGACTTCTGCATCAGTCCGAAAGTGACGAGCACCGCAATAAGGACGCTCAACGGCGTCATGATGTAAATCATTGACGGCGTCACATTCAACAAATAGGCAAAAACCGTGACGAGTGGCACGCGGTTGCGAATGATGTCGCCCAGCAACTCGAAGAAGGTGAAGACAAGTGTCAGGACGATGAATGATGCAAGCACCAGGCCCAAATACGAAAGAAACGTCCGAAGGATGTAGTTGTCCAGGATCAGCGGGAAGCGATTAGGGCCTCTCGGCGATCGCTGAATGCGAATCGCAGCTCGGCGTTCTTCGCGCTCCACTGGCGCTGGTGAAGTCGGATTGAGCATCCCAATGATCCAAGCTTTGAACGAAGCAATGGGTGTGCCTACTTCGAGCGACGAATAATCAACTCTGCGCAACAGCACCAGTCCGGTAATGGCTGACACGAAATTTGCCATCCACACGCCTAGCGCGGGCGGGACCTTGCCTTGGCGAGATAACGCTACTCCAGCGGCGAGGATGAAGTAGTAAATGAAAACCAGGACTATGGTCAGCACAAATCCCGTGGACTTGCCGCCCTTCTTTGACGACAACCCGAGCGGGATACCAACCAGAGCCAACACGAGGCAGGCCGTAGGCAAAGCTAGCCGGCGATGGAACTCAGTCAAATACCAGAGATCGCGCCCCTTGTCGGCGCCGCCATTGTTGGATTTGCGCAAAAGCTCT
Source organism: Acidobacteriaceae bacterium (assembly GCA_025462925.1). Taxonomy (GTDB): domain Bacteria; phylum Acidobacteriota; class Terriglobia; order Terriglobales; family Acidobacteriaceae; genus JAICLA01. Next base: position 5,383 of record JAOAPL010000108.1, on the reverse strand, counting down.
GTGGTGAGCATCTCTGCCGCTGGCGGTTCCCGTTGCTTTTGTGAGTCGGCCATCGGGATCTCAATGGGAATGTCAGTTTCAGCAAAGGTGGTTATGTTGTATTGCTCGGGCGAACGCGGCGAACTCTCATGCTGGGACCCGTTCATGAGGTGCAGGCGGATCGTGTTGTGATCCTCATTTACCACTATCGCGCGTTCGGCGATGGTGATCTTCGGGGCCGCCGGATTGCGGATGTCAGCAAGAAAAACGTTGCTCCACAGGGCCGCGCTGCTGGAAGACTTCACATCCTGCACGTAGAGGACGTAATTGGGGAAGTTCTCATAAAAAACGCGCGGCTGCACGGCAAATGACGCTTGCGAGTTCTTCAGCGAATCTTGCAGTCGGACCAGTGCCGCGGCAGAGCGGGGCGCGACGATGACGCTATTCGTTAGCGCGAGCAGCCAGACTGCAACGGCAAATACCGAGATCATGCTGACGAAAGTTCCTGCGCCAAGCCCGCTTGCACGCATGGCCGTGACTTCACTGTCGGAAGCGAGCCTGCTCAGGCCGATGAGAATCCCCACCAGCACTGCCATAGGCAGCGTGTAAATGAGTGCCGTAGGCAGGGTCAAGAAAAAGAGTTCCGCGACGCTTGGAAGGGGAGCGCTGTTCCGGACGATCAATTCCAGAATTGTTCCCAGGTTCTTCATGAATATGACGAACGTGAACACCGCGGCGCCAAGCGCCGCATGCGACACCACTTCTTTCAAAACATATCGGGTGAGAATTCGCACAGTCGTCAATTTGTGAAGAATGAGTCTAGCATCCCTGCCTCTATGAACAGGCAAAAGACACTGGATAGAACCCTGGCAATAACTGTTCGATGTGCGCAAATGAAAAAAGGGCACAGGAACTCTGCGCCCAAGTCATTTGTGGCACTGATACTGCTTGTTGCCTACTGGTTGTCGCCAGCGCCCAGCCTTGTCCGGTTCGGATTGCGAGAGGTTGATGATGGAGTCACAGTGACTGGGCTCCTCAACGTGAATGCGAGCAAGGTCTCAGGCTGCACCACTATTTGCTGGCCATGTGTCACGGCTTGCGCTCCGGTTCCGACTCCTGCGCCTACACCTGCGCCGATCGCAGCACCCTTACCGCCTCCAGCAATTGCGCCAATGATCGCGCCAAGCGCCGCCCCGCCGCCAACCTTCGCAGCCGTGTTTTTGCCGCGAGAGGTTCCCGTCTTGCTCCATTGATCGGTGTTGATGCTATATGACTTTCCGTTGAACGACACCTTGGTCAAATCCAGCGTGAGGAGCGATGCGCCCTGAAATTTTCCGGCGCTCTTTACATCGACCACTTTGCCTTGCACGTCAGCATTGGCTGGGATCACAATCCGGCCATCGACCTCGACGGGGGAATCGAGCGTGGCGCTGAAGACTTGTCCAACCTGAGCCTTTTCAGAGTCAACGGGATCGATTGTTCGAATGCTCAGCGAAGTTCCCGCCGGGATGGTCACTTGTTGTGGCACCACGGGAGCTGAGGAAGTTGAGGGCGCGGCGTTCGAAGCCATATTACTCGGAGTTGTGCTGCTTAATGGCGTCCTCCGCAGTGGCGCCGTATGTATGCGATTGCCCTTCGTGGTTGTCGCGCGAGATCCGCTATCGCTCGCAGTCGTTGATGTTGAGGGCTGATTGGTGCCTGGCATTGCGGCATTGTCTGCAGATTGCTGTCCAACCTCGAGATTATTGACAACCGTCTTTACTCCGTCCACGGTGGCCGCATCGTTTGAAGCGGCTTGGCGCTCCATCTCTGAGCCGACAGTCCCGGCCAACGTGACAATCCCCTTATTCGAATTGACGGTGATGGCTTTATTGGGCACGTTGGAATCTGAGTTGATCTTGCTTTGCACGTCCGCGGCGACTTGAGTGTCCTCGCGAGCGGAAGCGTTCTGGTTCTTGTTGCAGCCAAGTGCGAGAGTAACGAACAGCGCTGCGGTAAGTGTCCAGATTGGCAAATTCCTAGGTTTCATAGGTGCTCCTTGCATGGGACTATTGCGATTGATTCTTAGATGCGAGCAGCCGATTGTGAGCTGCTCCATAAAACGCAAGTTATTGAAAGAAAAGACTATTCAGGTGGTGTTTAGGATTGCCCTTGGGTAGTTGAGAATACGGCCATATGGGAAGAATCCTGGCGCGCGCGACGAATGTCATTGATGTCACCCATCACGATAATAACCACCCCGGCTTTTAGTCCGATGTTGTCTGGCGGATTCACCCAAAGTCGCTGAGTACTCTCTGGAGCATTTTTCAGCGCCATTGGCAAAAGGTTAAACCGGCTCTTCATGTTCAGAGAACCAAGTGATTTACCCGCCCAGGGCGACGACTCCGGAATGATGATCTCCTCGATTCGCAAGGTGCGTGATTGCTCTTTCAGCATGAGATCGAGAAAACCAACCACATGCGGACGAAGTACTTCGCTGGCGAGGCGCAGGCCTCCGATATGGTTTGGCGAGACCACGGAATTAGCTCCTGCTTTTATCATGCGTTCAGAAAACTTCAGATCAGTGCAGCGAGTGACGATGCGGATCTTGGCATTCTTTTGACGGACCATGACCGTGATGACCAGGTTCTCCTTGTCCATTGCCAGCGTGGTTAAGAGGCCAATAGCTCGTCCGACGCCGGCTTGTTCCAGAATTTCTTCATCGGTAGCGTCTCCCAGAACGAACATCATGTCCTTATATTCACCGCCACCGTGTTCGCGAAGCCGCTTGATGCTTTCTTCATTGTGCTCGATCACGACGTAAGGCGTGCCGGTCTTTTGCAGTTCGGCCACGGCATGACGTCCGGTATCGCCCAGACCGCAGACGATGTAATGGTTCTTGAGCTGGCTGATTTGCTTTAGCATCTTGCGTCTCCGGAAGATGTCAGAATAATCGCCTTCCACGAGGAAGGCGGTGACTGACGAAAATACATAAGCCGTGATCATTACTCCAAAAACAACAATGAATATATTGAATATCCGCAGCGCAGGCAGATGGCTGGTATCCACGATCTCGCCATACCCGACGCCGGCCAGCGTGATCACGGCCATGTACAGCGCCTGCAGGAAAGTAACGGATGGCCCGCCCAATGTGCGGTACCCAAAGATGCTGAACGAGATCAAGACCACTAGCAGTAAAGCTGCATGAATGATCCGCCGTCGTAGTTCCATAGAAAGTAGGCTGGTCTTCTCGTCTTTCTCTGGGAGGGAAAGTTCGGCAAATGTTATCACAGCATTTGCGCGACCCAGATAACTGTAACGATACCCGGACGTTTGTGGTAGAAGAATCGTGTGTCCGAGATCAGCGCTTTCATCATCGCCGGTGGCAAGAGTACCCGAATGGGCCCGGGTAAAGATAAGGCCTTTCTCTTACTGAACGGGAAAACGCTGATCGACCTCATGATTCAGAAGGCGAAATCGGTGGCTGATGACGTCTTCATTGTGGGTCCGAAAGAGAAATTTTCTTCGTACGGCAGAGTGGTTGAAGACACTTATCCAGACTGCGGGCCGCTGGGCGGGATTCATGCCGCGTTGAACCGGAGCCGGACTGAGTTGAATGTAATTCTTCCCATCGATATGCCATTTGTGGATCAGGAGTTCATTTCTTTTGTGATCGGTGAGGCGAAACGGAACGCAGCGCTGGTCACTGTGCCGAAGGCAAAGACCGGACTGCAGCCGCTTTGCGCTGTTTATCGGCAGGGGTTCTTGCCTTTAGCCGAGAAAGCTCTCAAGTACGGGAAGTATAAGATAGACGCATTGTTTTCGCCGGAAATAGCTTCTGTTATCGACTTCAATGCTGACGATGTGAAGAAGCATGGCTTCGATCCCAACATGTTTGACAACATCAATTCGCCGGATGATTATGAAGCTGCATCTAAACGGGTGTCCCCGAAAACGCGCGCCAAGAATTAATCATGAGCCAACAGGACAATAATCACAGCGAGAAGAAGCATTACATCGAGTTCGAGGATGTATCGAAGGCCTTCGGCAGTAATCACGTTCTGGATCACGTGAGCTTCTACGTGTTTCCTGGCGAGACGCTTTGCATACTGGGCCGCAGCGGCGTTGGCAAATCAGTGTCATTGCAAACTATCATGGGATTTCTTAAGCCTGATTCCGGCCGTGTGATAGTGGCTTACGAAGACGTCACGGATTATTCCGAATTGGAGATGGAGCGGATCAGGAAAAAAGTCACGATGGTCTTCCAGAATGGAGCGCTCTTTGATTCGTTGACCGTCGGTGAAAACGTGGCGTTTCCCCTGCGCGAACGGCGCGACCTCGATGAAGCACAGATATTTCAGGTAGTCGATGGATTGCTGGACATGGTGGGAGTGAAAGCCATGCGCGACCTGTTGCCGTCTGATCTCTCAACGGGAATGAAACGCTCGGTTGCAATCGCGCGCGCTCTTGCCGCGCAGCCGGAAGCGATCCTGTACGACGAGCCCACAACAATGGTGGATCCGCTCATGGCTAATCTTTTGGGCGACCTGATCCAAAAACTGAAACATCAGCTCAAACTGACCAGCATTGTGGTTACGCATGATATGCGATTTGCCCAGAAGCTCGCCGACCGGGTGGTCTTTCTGCATGAGGGAAAGGCAATTTTCTTCGGGACGATGCCGGAAATGGAAGAGTCTGACCATCCCATCATCAGGGAATTTCTGGAACTGGATATGCTCACGCTTCCGCCGTGCGACTTGCCGGGCGAGTCGGCGTCCCCGCCTCCGGCTTAGAATCCTTCCCGCAGCAATCGCTCGACGGTGATGTTTCTGTCCTCACTTTTGCCAAGCGCAATCTTTTCCGCATATTTGGCGAGGACGTCTAGCTCGATGTTGACGGGGTCGCCAGGCTTGAGCGAATTCAGGTTTGTGGCGTCGTATGTATGCGGAATCACTGCCACGCTGATTCGATTCCCTTGAATCCTCGCAACAGTTAACGAGATGCCCTCGATAGAAATCGATCCTTTGTGAACGACATACCTGTCCAATTCAGTAGGCAATTCGACAATCAGTTCCCAATCATCGCCGCCGTGAACGCGGGCAAGTGACACTAGCTTGCCGACGCCGTCCACGTGTCCTTGAACCACGTGTCCTCCCAGTCGGCTGCCGGCTTTTGTTGGGAGTTCCAGATTGACGAGGGAACCGGAAGCGAGCCTGGATAGGGAGGTGCGCGCAACTGTCTCCGCAGCAAGGTCAGCGGCAAATGAATCTGGAGTGATATTCAGGGCTGTGAGGCAGACTCCGCTGACGGAAACGCTGTCGCCGGTCTTTAATTCGCGCGTGACTTGCGCGGCGGTGATGACGATGCGCTGCGTCCCGTTCTGAGCGGTGATGCTGCGAACGCTGCCGACTTCCTCAATCAATCC
>JAOAPL010000269.1 GCA_025462925.1 Acidobacteriaceae bacterium | reverse complement strand
ATAGCTGGCGCCAACTTGCACGGACATGCGTCCGGCAACTTCCGACATCGGCGTCAAGAGAGGAAGAGTGTTGTTCTTGTCCGTAACAGTCTCATACGCGATTCCAACGACGTTCTTCTTTAACAGTTCGCTGGTGAGGTCAGGAATGGGAGCGAGGTGCAGGTAAGTGAAGAGGACGAGTCCATCACGGAAGAAAGGCACCTCCTGTGAGATGGGTTCCTTGACTTTGACCACCATGTCGGCCTTTTTCCATACGTCAGCGGCGCTGCCTGCGATCTCCGCGCCAGCAGCCTTGTACTCTTCGTCCGGCATGGATGACAATGCGCCCGCATTGGTCTCAACGATCACTTTGTGGCCGGCATCGATGAGTGCTTTTACTCCACTGGGAACGATGCCCACGCGCGCTTCATGATCTTTCAGTTCTTTAGGTACACCGATAAGCATTGAATTCGCCCTTCGCTATTATTTTGAATTTAGTTCGTTCTTGTGACAGGAGCAGCCGAGTTACCTCAGCGGCTAAAGCCGGAGCTGAAAGTGAATGCTCCTATTGCAGCCCTGAAGGCCTGATCCACCCGATTACTCAATTCACCATTACTCAATTCAGCGCAAACTCACCAATCGTTATTCTCCGGTGTCGATCTGTGCACGCTGCAACTTGTCAGAATAATCCACATACACCGATTTCCACTGGCAGTAAAAATCGATAGCTCCCAACCCGCCTTCGCGATGTCCGTTTCCCGTCGCTTTCACGCCGCCAAATGGCAAGTGGACTTCCGCGCCAATCGTGGGAGCGTTGATGTAAGTGATCCCGGCATCGATGTCGCGGATCGCGCGAAAAGCTTTGTTGATATCGCGCGTGTAAATGGCTGACGACAATCCATACATTGTGCCGTTTGCGATCTCAACTGCTTCGTCTACCGATTTGACCGGGATCACAGTCGCAACCGGGCCGAAGATCTCTTCCTGCGCGATGCGCATCTTTGCGTGGCCATCGCCGAAGATGGTGGGCTCGAAGAACCACCCATGCGCTTGATCGCCTTTGTTGAGGCGGTTGCCGCCGGCAAGAACCTTCGCGCCTTCTGATTTTCCGATCTCGACATATTTAGTGGTGGTCTCGATTTGTTGAGCGTTGATCTGCGGGCCCATATCACTCGCTTCATCCAGGCCCGCGCCGACTTTCAGCGATTTCGCTTGCTGCGCAAACTTCGACACGAACTCGTCATACGCGCCTTTTTGCACGACCATGCGGCTAGCTGCAGTGCAACGTTGTCCAGTAGTGCCGAAGGCTCCCCAGACCGCGCCATCCACTGCGAGATCAATGTTGGCGTCGTCGAGAACGATGATGGCGTTCTTTCCACCCATCTCCAACGAGCAGGGTTTAAAGGTGCGCGCTGCGGCTTCTCCGATGATGCGTCCCACTTCGGATGATCCCGTGAAAGAGATCGCGCGGACATCAGGATGATTGACGATGGGAGAGCCAGCTTCGGGACCGAATCCAGTAACGATGTTGACGACGCCTTTGGGAAGTCCCGCATCGATCAATGCGCGGACTAGGTTGATCGTCGAGAGCGGAGTGTCTTCGGCAGGTTTTATGACGCAGGTGTCACCGCAAACCAGCGCGGGAAAAATCTTCCAGGAGGGAATCGCCATGGGGAAATTCCAGGGTGCGATCATTCCAACCACACCGATGGGAACGCGGAGTGCCATCGCGAATTTGTTGGGAAGCTCGGAAGGAACCGTAGCGCCGAAGAGGCGGCGGCCTTCGCCAGCCATGAAATATGCGGTGTCAATGGCTTCCTGCACATCGCCACGTGTTTCTTTCAGGACTTTACCCATCTCTCGCGTCATGTCTCGCGCGTAATCTTCTTTGCGTTCAGTAAGAATCTCGCCGGCGCGGAAGATGATCTCGGCGCGCTTGGGAGCAGGTACTAATCTCCATTTTTCAAAGGCAGTTTTCGCGGCGGCAACGGCATCGTCCACATCCTCTTTGCCGGATGCCTGAAAGATGCCGACCACATCGCGGTTGTCCGCGGGATTAAGGTTCTCAAACGTCTTCCCTGTACGGGATTCCACCCATTCGCCGCCGATGTAATTCTTGTAGACTTTCGCAGGAGCCATGCTGATAGGAAGTCCTTGTGCTAAGTATGAAAACTCTCAATCGTACAGGATTTCTGGAGAGATTTCACCTTTGGTACGACGGTAACGCGCGAACGACATGCTTCGATTTCGGAACGCCGAACCGAGATACCAAAGTGGTTACTTTTAAGGTAATTACCTATTTTGCCAGCCCGAACAGGTGTGGTACTCTCTTTACCATTCAACAACTTGCAAGAGAGTTGTGCGGGTGAAAGTGGCGCCGACTAAATCAAAAAAAAGAGCAGACAGCGCGATTGGCTGGATCACCGTCAGCTATCGCAGCGTCATCCTTTCCGTTATTGGAGTTCTGATCCTGGCCGTGGTTGGTTTTAATTTCGCCTTCCCCAAGGCCAGCGAGAGCATAGTTAATGCGGGCGGCAATCTTCTCTCTTCACTGTTAAGCAAGATTGGCGGCGCGGCGCCTGTGAAGCCCCCGAAAGTCGGAGAGCAGAAAGCTTCATTCACGATGCTCGATGGCAGCGTGAAAGTGAAAAAGAAAAGCAGCAATACGTGGGTGAATGCCGCATACGACGTTCCTTTGGAAAAAGGCGACGTTGTTCAAACTGGCGCGGAAGGCATGGCAAAGATCGTCTTTGCTGATCTCACCAACTACACAGTTAAACAGGATTCGCTGATTGTCATTGAAGAAAACTCCACCAACGCGGAACAGCAGACCCGCGTGGCTGTTGAAGTAACAACCGGCACCGTGGATCTATCCACCGCGACTTACTCGCATGGATCGAAATCAGAAGTGATCATGGCCGGCAGCAAGGCCTCTCTCGCGCCAGAGAGCAATGCGGTGGTCCGCAACGATCCGCGTACTGACTCTCATGAGATATTGTTGAAGAAGGGTTCCGGCGACGTCGAGCGCAATGGCGAGGTGGTAAGCCTTTCGAATTACGAAAAAGTTTCGTTCAAGTCCGATTCGACGCAGATGGTGAAAGACCGCGAAGTCGGTCCTCCGACTCTCATTGACCCGTCCAACATGATGCCGATATTCTCCAGTGCTGGCGCGGGTTCCAGCCCGGTGAGGTTTACCTGGACGCCCATCGATGGAGTGAAGGGTTATCGCGTCCGCATCGCCAAGAACCCGTACTTCACGCAACTGGTCATGGAAAAGAACGTATCCAGCGCAGAGTTGCAGTTGGCTGACATTCCCGAGGGCGCATATTACTGGTCAGTGCAATCTGTCGATGATCGCGGACGCGAGTCTGTGGAGAGCGAACGAAATCGTTTTACAGTGATTCCCAAGAACAAGGATGCGGGTTTAAGTTTGGAGTTGGAGCCTTTCGTGCAACATGGGCGCATCATCGAAGTCCGTGGCAAGACCGATTCCACCGCACGAGTTATGGTGAATGGCGGGGAAGTCCCCCTCATCGGCGGAGATGGGCGGTTCCGTTACTTGACGCCGCCGCTGCCGAACGGGGAAAACGTGATCACGATCACCGCACAGAATTCACGCGGCGGAGTGAGCACGCAGACCAAGAAAGTTGTGATTCAGTAGTAGTTGCAGCAGCACGGGTTCTGGCCGAATGTTCCGTGTCCAGTGGTTCCGCTTTGTCGCGTGCCTTTGATATCGAGAGAGATCAATCGTCCGCACTTGTAAACCTTTAATCACCCTAAAGTGACTGGTGCAGTTTCGGCAGGCAAACGAACGCCGCTCTGTTGCGTGCCCAAAAGTGTGCAGAAGAGTTGTAATGGTAATTCAGTCAAGGAAGTGAACTTTTAAATATATGTCGTCTAACGGCACGCAGAACAAGGGCTTTCATAATCTCCGCTCGCTCTTCAGCATGTTTTCCAGCGATCTGGCGATCGACTTGGGGACCGCTAACACTCTTGTCTTTGCCAAGGGGAAAGGCATTGTTGTCAATGAGCCGTCGATCATTGCGGTAAACAAAAACACCAATGAAGTGGAAGCCGTTGGCAAGGAAGCCAAGGAGATGCTGGGACGCACTCCGGGCAACATCGTCGCCATCAAGCCGATGAAGGACGGAGTCATCGCCGACTTCCGGCACACGGAAAAGATGTTGAACTACTTCATCCAGAAGGCGCACAACCGCAAGATGCTGGTGCATCCGCGCATTGTGATCGGCGTTCCTTCGGAGATCACGCAAGTGGAAAAGCGCGCAGTCATGGATTCCGCCTACCGAGCCAAGGCCAGTGAAGTTTATCTGGTGGAGCAGGCGATGGTCGCGGCCATCGGCGCCGGGCTTCCCATCACCGAGCCCAGCGGAAACATGGTGGTCGATATCGGCGGCGGGACCACTGACATCGCGGTTATTTCATTGAGCGGCATCGTGTACTCGCGGTCGGTGAGAATGGCCGGCAATCAAGCCGATGAAGCCATCATGAATTATCTGAAGCGCAAGTACAACTTGCTCATCGGTGAGCGTACTGCCGAGCAGATCAAAATGGAGATCGGCTCCGCGTTTCCGCTGGACAAGCCGCTGACCATGGAGATCAAAGGCCGCAACCTTATTGAAGGCGTTCCTAAGACCATCACTGTGGACGATAGCGAGATTCGCGAAGCGTTAAGCGAATGCGTTGGCACCATCATGAATGCGATTCGTGTAGCACTGGAACGGACACCGCCGGAGTTAAGCGCGGACATCAGCGATCGCGGAATCGTCCTTACTGGGGGCGGTGCTCTGTTGAAAAATCTCGACAAGCGTATTCGCGAGGAAACGGGATTGCCGGTTTCAATCGCAGACGATCCGCTGGCCAGCGTGGTACTCGGTACCGGAAAGATGCTCAGCGATTTCAAGTTGCTGCGCAAGATCTCGATCGATTACGCGTAAGCCAAGTGACAGTGAACTAACCACATACCAATGCCTTTGCGATGGAAAACTTCTTTACTAGATATCGGAATGAAACGGTCCTCTTCGGAGTCCTCTTCATACAGATCATCGCATTAGCCACGCAGGTGCGTGTCGGCGACGTTGTCGTCAATGGCAGGGAAATGAATTCTGGCACCCGCGCCGGCTCCTCGCGCCTGATTCGCGTCTGGGCAGTCAGTCTGATCTCTCCTTTTCAGAAGCTTTCTGTGAACAGCGGCGCAGGTGTGCGCCATCTCTGGGGCAATTACTTCGCGCTGCTTAACGTACGCAAGGACAACGAGCAGCTACGGCAGCAGATCAATTCCATGCGGTTGGAACAGAGCCGTCTGCAGCAGGATGCAGACCAGGCGCAGCGGCTTCAGGCATTGCTCGGTTTCAAAGAGCAATACATCGACAAGACCATTGCCGCGCAGGTAGTGGGCACCAGCGGGACTGACCTCTCTCGCGTGATTTACATCGATCGAGGCACGCGCGATGGTGTCGAAGCCGGCATGGCGGTGATAACGCCGGACGGCATCGTCGGAAAAGTAAGCCGTGCAGACAAATCCACATCGCAGGTACTGCTGATCACCGATCCTCTCAGCGGCGCCGGAGTGCTGCTGGAGCGCCTTCGCGTAAACGGGATTCTCAAGGGAACGCAGTCCGGACAGCCCGAAGTCATCAACGTGATGGCGGACGAAAAGATCGAGATTGGAGACAGACTGATCACCACTGGCGGAGATCGCGTCTATCCCAAGGGCCTGCCGGTGGGAACAGTGATCAATGTGGCGCCCGACCGCGAGCGGGATCCGTTTCTCTCCATACGCGTGAAGCCAGCCGTGAACATTGGGCGGTTAGAAGAGGTACTGGTGGTAACGCAATTAGCGGAGCGACAGGGCACCACAGAAAATGCTTCGGGTCCAATCCGTGCGGCGGACATGCTAGCGCAGAGATTGCCTTCCGCGAAAAAGAAAACGGAAGAGGGTAGTGCCACCGCTGCCAATCCGGATGCTCCCGAGCCGCCATCTGCAAAGTCGCTGGCGCAGCAGGCTCCGGCAAATGCGACTGATCTGAGATCGGATACGAACCAATCAAAGTCAGCCAAGGCGGCGAGGCCCAAGGCGCCTGAAAAAGTTTCGGAAAGTCCCCGCTAACCGTGGCCCAACGTTCGATTTCTCGTGAAGGCATGGAGGTCCACCGGTTCAGCATTCTGGCCGCGATCCTCGTCCCGACATTGGCGGTGTTCCTGCAAGCATCCCTGCCATTGCGGCTGTCTTTCTTTTCCGTTTTCGATCTGCCCCTGCTGGTGACTATCTTTTTCGCCGTGGCCAGAAGAAATCCTCTTGCAGGCACACTGACCGGTTGCATTATCGGATTGGCGCAGGACAGTCTGGCTTATCAACACCAGCCTATCGGCCTATTTGGGATTTCAAAGACCGTGGTCGGATATCTGGCCTCGTCAATCGGCGTAAAGATCGATGTCGAAAATCCCGGCTCGCGTTTGCTGATGACATTTGGGTTTTACCTTTTGCATCGCGGCATTTTTCAAGCGCTCCGCAACATGGCGCGGATGCCACTCGAATTCAATTGGGGACATGAACTTGGAGCTGCGCTTTCCAACGCCGTGCTTGCAGTCGGGTTATTCATGCTTCTGGACAGGTATAAGCAGCGCAGCTAGGCAATTTGCATGTGGATTTGTAATTTCAAAACTTCGACTTCATACTGAAAGCAGCAACTCTGGCCGCAATGGCCATCCAGTAGACTATGCAATTCGGGCGGGAAGAAAAAGTTCCAACAAGCAAATTGTTGGCGGTGCAGTATGTGATCCTTGCGATCTTTCTTCTGCTTGCCCTCGGATTGTGGCGATTGCAGGTCATGGGCGGCGACCGCTACGAATCGCTCGCTGAAAAGAACCGCATCCGCACCATTCCCATCTTAGCGCCGCGCGGCAAGATCCTCGACCGCGAAGGTCGCGTCATCGTGGACAACTATCCTTCGTTCTCGGCGCTGCTCTTGCGGGAACAGCCACGCGAGCTCGAGCCGAAGATTCCCAAGATTGCTGCGGGCCTGAATATTTCAGCAGATGAGATCCATCAGCTTCTCCGGCGCTATGCAGGCCGTCCGAAGTACGAACCGCTGGTGATCAAGCAGGACATCACACCCGACGAACTCGCTTTCATCGAAGCCAACAAGAGCGAGATACCGGAACTTGAGACCATCATGGTGCATCGCCGGCTTTATCCGAAGGACGGATTCGCTGCGCATCTGATCGGCTATGTTGGCGAAGTCAGCGAAGAGGACCTTAACCGTCCGCAATTCGAGCTTTACAGTCAGGGCGACATCGTCGGCAAGTCCGGCGTGGAGCAGCAATACAACGATTTGCTGATCGGAAAAGATGGCGAACGCCGCGCGCTAGTCGATAGCCACGGGAAAGAAGTCGGACGCCTCAGCAAGACTCCCGCCGAACCCGGCAAACCTCTCAAGCTTACGATTGATTTGGACATACAGATTGCCGCGGAAGAGGCACTGGAAGGGCACAATGGTGCAATGATCGCGATGGATCCGCGAACCGGAGACATTCTCGCTCTGGTCAGCCGTCCGACTTTTGATCCTAACCATTTTGCTGTGCGGATCTCCCGCGATGAGTGGAACAAGTTGATCACTGATCCGGCGAAACCGCTTTTGAACAAAGCTATCCAGGCACAGCTTGCTCCCGGATCGGTCTTCAAGATCATTATGTCTGTCGCTGGCTGGCAGGAAGGTATTGCACAGAACCTCAATGTTCACTGCAATGGCGGTGCTACCTTTTATGGCCGACGATTCGGTTGCTGGGTCAAAGGCGGCCACGGCTCGGTCGATCTGACGAAAGCAATTTACCAATCGTGCGATGTCTTTTTTTACACCCTCGCAGAGCGGCTCGGTATCGGACGCATCGCAAAATACGCAACCGCTTTGGGACTTGGTCAAAAGACCGGTATCGATTTGCCGCAAGAAGCTTCCGGCGTGATGCCTTCGGAAGAATGGAAGATCAGGAATTTCAAGCAGAAGTGGTTTGCCGGTGAAACGATTTCCGTTGGTATCGGGCAGGGAGCGGTAGCGACAACGCCGATGCAACTCATGCGGGCGATTGCCGCAATCTCGATGGACGGCCAAATGGTTGTGCCGCACGTGGTGAACCCGACCGACATGCCGAAGGGCTACATCGGAGTCAATCAACATACTGAGGTAAAGAACGTTTCGATCGACTCCAACGGGTGGAACCTCATCAC
>JAOAPL010000060.1 GCA_025462925.1 Acidobacteriaceae bacterium | reverse complement strand
GGTTCGAGTCCTACCTGAGGAGCCATTCTTTTCAGCATAAAATCTCACTTCGCGCCCGCTCGAGAGTGCGCAACCGGGCCTGAAGCTCGTTGAGTAGCACCGAACCAATAATAGAGTTGCATTTTCCTCCCCATCGAAGCAGAATACTGCGCCGCAGCAGACCGAATCGAGGGATTTCATGGGCAGGGCAGGGGTTTTTGTGGGGAGCAGTTTGCTTGCGGCGATTTTGTGCAATTCTGTGCTGCTGTGCGCGCAAAACATTGAAAGACCCACGCGGCCCTCCAGGTCTACTTCTGTAGTGGGCACAGCTCTCGATCCTGTCAGACTCACTCCTACGGGTATTGTCTTTCCTGACGGCACCATTCAGACAACAGCAGCGAGCGGAATTTTAGCCAACGGCATCCGCATGGCCAACCAATTCACCGGAGAAGATTGTGGAGAAAAGATCAATGCCGCCGATGCCGACCTGGGAACATCTGCAGGAGAGATATGGGTCACCCAAGCGTGTGGATTGACGATTTCGACGGCTGTGTCCGTCAGCGCCAATCACACATTGAGGTGGGTGCAGGGCGGCACGTACACGCAGTCAGCCACGATCACTCTGGGAGCAAATGCTGGCATGGTCGGGGCCCCATCTGCGATGGCCATAGGACTTTCCGTACAGACGCAGGTCATGCTCAAACAGGCCGACGGCGCAAATTTGCCGGCAATGATTCACGCCGTTGGCGGCTTCAACGTCATACAGGACATGACGGTGGACGGAAACAAAGCTAAGAACCGAAGCGCGGGACAGAACATCCTGATCAATCAAGCAGGCCGCGTAGAAATTATGCGCGTGACGACGCAGAACTCCAACTCGCACGGTATTCAGTTCACCTCGAGCACGTTCGGAAAGGAGTCGTGTTGCGGCAAGATAACGAAACTGATGTCGATAAATAACAGCGGCAATGGAATTTACGCACTCAACACTTCTGACCTGTTCGTGACTATGTCTGAGATTGAGAACAATTCTCAGAACGGCATTGAGCTAATGGACAGTCCGGCGATGCGCCTCGAAAACAGCGATATTGGTGGGAATAGCTTAGACGGCATTTATGTTCACGCCTCCGGCACTGGTATTCAATCACTCGGTCAGATCATCGTCGGCAATCAATTTGGCAATGATTACCGCCACGATATCCACATCGTGGGCAACGTTGGTTCCACCTTTACCAGTCTGGTCAACTCGATCGTGGCCAACAGTTTTCTGGCTTCTGCGAACCGAACCCCAAATAATACCTACGACGATATTTTGTTGATCGATGGTGGGCAGAACGTAATCACAGGCAACTTCTTTGGCACGAGCGGTGCCCCAAACGCTGCCAAGTATGCGATAGAAGTTACCGAAACCGCGTTGGGAAGAGCATTGCCATCCGTAATCCAGGCGAATAGTTACAACACGAACTTTGGCACTGGAACCGTGTCGGATACCACTCAGCACGGCTACGGCACGATTACGAACACCCTAAGGACATCAGCGACTCTGGCATTTGGCGCGATCTCTGCAAACTCCTGCACAGAACAGGGAATTGGAATCGGGTTGGGAGTTGGATCGCAAGCTCTAATGACTGGAATAGCAACAGCATCACCGAACGCCGATTTAGGAAATGCGAACCTGGTCTGGTCAGCGCGCGTCGCTGCGGTAAATATGGTCAACGTACGACTGTGTAATCCGACCACTGGTAGCATTACGCCTAAAGCTGTGGTGTGGAATGTGGCTGTGGTCCAGTAGGTTACAAGAAGCGCGATTGCTACTCTCAATTCTTGAGAGACTAGGGTTCTAATCCGGACCCGGCGGTTGCTGCTAGCAAATTCACTCAAAGCGAGTTGTGTCTGAGCTCGACAATTGTCGATTGACATTATCGACCATCCTCGCACCCCACTCCTTCCAAAAGGCCCAGTTCAAACGATTTAGCGCATATCCACCCACGGCTTGGTTTGGTACGCGTATTGCTCTCCTGCTTCACAAGGCTGAAGAGATGAAAAGTATTTGTAAATATTCGAGACACCCGCGCGAGCAAAGCATCGTTTTCAAGAAAAACTCGTCGAATCAACAGTGGCTGAAATCAAGAGAGTGTGAAAAGGGCGCCAATAGCGCACGCAGCGACTGAACCACTTAGATCATAAGAAGGACGAAATAATGACAACGATTTTTTGTGCGGAAGGAAATTCGACGGCTCTCAGGTTGCAGACCTCGCTTTTCCAGATGAGCGGGTACGCAGTGTTGGTGGCCAATGATCCTGACACTGCAATTGAACTAGCAAAGAAGAGTCCCTTTGAGGTGGCGATTGTGGACGATCAGTTCCCGCATACGAGCGGTATCTACCTTGCCAGGGAAATCAGGAGAGTGAAGCCGAATGTCCGGATTGTATTCGTATCCAGTAGCGTCCGATCCGCCTGGGAGGATATTGGTGAGGCGGACGAGTACGTTCTGGAGGGGGAAAGCTTCGAGGTGTTGTTGCAGAAAGTGCAGAATCTAGTGGGCTCGTCACTTGATGATGAGGTGCCTTTGACAAGAACAAGAACAATGTCGCAGATGGCAGGAAACTCTTAACGCAGTACTGGGAAATTTTATATGGAACTCAACGGTAATAATAAATTGATGGTGGTTGCGGCTGATCCAACTTTGCGCCGGACCGTCTCGGGTGTCCTTTCTGATGCCGGTTACGATGTTTGTATTGACCGCAGTGAGAGCGAGCGAAGAAGCGGCGTCCAGGTGGTCGAGGCGGTTACTCACGAAAGGCTCACGCTCAAACTAGGGATCGTTGTCCTCTTCGCTATTGCACTTCTTGCCGCAGCCGGATTCCTTTTCTTTTATCGGCATACGGAAAAGGAAGAGGTTAAAGTCCATGCCGCCATCAACAGATTGCAGTCTGGAATTCCTACCGAGGCGAAGATGGTGGAAGTTGTACGAAAAGCCCAGGAAGAAATGGAGCAGCAAGCGACGGAATCGTCTGGCTCGCAAGGACAAGTTCCGAAGCAAAACTTCAGACAGGCGGGCTCGCCCGATGACGAGAGCCTCGCGCGGCAGATCCAGGGTACAGATCGACGGCTAAAACGACTCGAAGCAGAAAGCAGAACAGCGAAGGATGTGATCCGTTTCTATTCACCAAGCGTTTGCCTGATTCAAGTCGTGTTCGGGTTTAAGGACCGATCCACCGGTCTGCCGCTTCGATACGCAAAAGCGACTCTAGACGGGAAACCAGTCAAGGACGATGAAGGCCACTCCGCAATAGGGATCAATGGAAATGGGCCGGAAGTTCGGATCAACGCGTTTGGGACTGGGTTTGTCGTATCGTCCAATGGCCAGATTTTGACAAATCATCACGTGGTCGAGCCCTGGTGGCAAGACGATGATCTTGGTGAACTCCTAAAGCAGGGATTTCAACCTGTCGTTTCCGAAGTGGAGGCCTATTTCCCCACTAGTTCTCGTAGAGTTCCGGTTCATGTAGAGAAGATCTCTTCCGAGGCTGATCTGGCCGTGGTGGCAGGCGATCTACGCTCGCTGAATCTGAAACCCTTGGATCTGGACGACAGACCCGGAGCGGCTGTAAGCGGAGAGCCTGTTGTCTTGCTTGGTTATCCGACTGCTCTGGATGCAATCCTTGCCCGTGCCGGCGGTGATACCCTTCGCTCACTCAAAGAATCTGCGAGCGCCGACGATTCCAGTAGTTTGATGAAAGAACTCGCCCGAAGAAAACTAATACGGCCAGTGAACACTCAGGGACATATCGGAGACGTCCTGCCGGACAAGATCGTCTACGATGCTCAGACGGCGTCAGGCGGGTCAGGCAGCCCCCTTTTCAATGCGCAGGGCAAGGTAATCGGAGTGAACTTCGCAGTGCTGCGCGAGTTCGGCGGCTCAAATTTTGCGATTCCAGTTCGCTATGCAAGGTCATTGTTGTCGCCCCAAATTGCCGCTGCCCGGGCCCCTGCACGCTGACTACAATATTTTCGCGATGGTCTTCAAGAAGTTCGACCCTCGCTGAAGCGGGGAAGATTGCGCTCTCGACCGGCTAAATAAGCCCTGAAAACATAATTCCTGCAACCTCCCATCACATCCGAAGGCGGGATGCCGGGTGACCGGCCTTTCTATTACCTCTACCTGAGCCCTCCAGAGACATGTGAATTGCCATCGAACCCACAAGGAATCCGAAGGGACTCCGAGAGGGGATTCAACGCAGGCCGATGGCTTATCAACCTATTGAAAATTACGGAATCATTGGCAACATGCGAACGGTTG
Source organism: Acidobacteriaceae bacterium (assembly GCA_025462925.1). Lineage (GTDB taxonomy): Bacteria > Acidobacteriota > Terriglobia > Terriglobales > Acidobacteriaceae > JAICLA01. The sequence goes on along the minus strand of JAOAPL010000060.1, from coordinate 157 downwards.
CTCTTGTCGGGATGAACGGTTCGATCGATTGGTGTTGCTATCCCCACTTCGATTCACCCAGCATCTTCGGGGCAATTCTGGATGACAACAAGGGAGGCCGGTTCCAGATTTGCCCCATCGGTGACCATGTGCGGCAAAAACAGTTCTATTGGCCTTC
>JAOAPL010000030.1 GCA_025462925.1 Acidobacteriaceae bacterium | reverse complement strand
GCTGCGCCGAAATCGGATGCTCATCCTCATAAAAATGCAGATAACGCCTGGCCTTCTGGTCCTTAGCCCGCAACACTCCGTCCGCCGACGTGAACTCGGTCATGATCAACCCGCATCCCCCCAGATTCCGAATGAACCTCCGGAACACGGTGTCCGTCACCCCAGCCATCGGCGCCAGCACGGTAGCAGGAGAAATCCTCACCGCTCCAATCTGTAAGGAGTCAGGGACCAGTGCCCGTGTGGGTCGAGCTTGTGTGGCGCGGGCGTCCTCGCCCGCCGCTCCCGCCGGATTGTCCCAAAACTTCTTCACATTGTTATTGTAGCTGCCGCTCCAACTCCGCCAGCGCCGCCTGCAGCATCTCCCGATGTCGCGGATTCGTCGCCACTTCCATCTGCTGCAAAATCCTCTTACGCGAAAGCCCCAGCGCCTCCCGCCTGCGCTCTTCCGCAGCTTGCTCCGCACTCAGCTGGACTTTCCTCTGCCCCCGGTCCGAGACCGCCTCGTCCTGCTGCTGCTCAACCGACTTACTCTCCCATCCCCGCGCCATAAAGAAATTGTAGCCCTGCGCCACATATTGGATAGTGCGAATGCCTGGGCAGGGATCAGGTGCGAAGTTGTGGAGCGACGGAAATGCGTCCCTGGGTGGGACGCGGTTTCACATCGGCGCGGCCGGGGCTGTCACGGCTTGTGTGAGACCGGCTGAGTCGGCGGAGGCCGGCTTCATCAGGTACCAGGCTTCGTGATATTGCTCGTTCTTCGATTTCTTCGAGCCAGGAGTGACGCAGAGAGCTTTGCGATTTTCGAGTACCTCCACCGGAAAGATGTACCAGGTGTCTTCCGCAAAAATGTAGGCGACGAAGAAGTCGATTTCGTCGGGAGTGTATGGAGCTTCCCCGCAATTTACGGTGCGAATGCGATAGTGGGGCCTTCCAGGGGCCTTGGCCCAAACAGACTTGACCTGGACACGCCAGAAGGTTTTGCCGATGCGAACGACTACGTCATAGCGGTCACTTTCTCCCCAGGGTTTGGCGACGGCGAGTCCGAAGCTTGCAGCCTTGCGCATGAAGGCCAGTTCGGCGAGTTCGCCGCGACGTTTGTTATCAAGTTTGATTTCTCGGAGCGGTTCATTTGGTGAAGCTTCATCGAATGTTGACAATGGGACCCCAAAAACACAAAGGGCGCGGCTATAGCCGCGCCCTTGAGAGTATTCTGCCTGCTATTTCAAGGCTAGCAGATTGGAAGGGGAATTGTGCCATGTTTCCGAACTTTATTGTGGCGTTGGAATCAGCGGATTAGGGGAATTTGAGGTGGGAAGGGGTATTGACAAAAGTTTTGCACAGTTCCGAATCTGACTCATGGACTCTGCGCCCCCGTACCAAATCGGGAACTGCGTCGTGCCGCATTGGGAATCAGCGGAAACTTTGTGACATCCGTCACAGACTTCTCACGGCATGAACCTATATAAACCCTGTCATCCCGAGCGTAGTGTGATCTTTCGGAACGAAAGATCACACGAAGTCGAGGGAACTTGTGTTTCGGTTTCAGTATGCGCGAATACCACTTCTACGTGTACATCCTGCAAAGCGCCTCCCGCCGCGCTCTCTACATCGGCATGACCAACAACCTGCGCTACCGCGTCTTCCAGCACAAAACCCACGAGTTCGAAGGATTCACCGACGACTACAACGCGATCCGCTTAGTTTATTGGGAAAACTTCGGTAGCGTCGGCAACGCCATCGCCCGCGAAAAACAGCTAAAACGCTGGCGCAGAGAAAAAGAAAATGTGGCTGATCGAAACGATGAATCCCAAGTGGAGCGACCTGGCCGCCGACTGGTACCCAACACAAGGTCTCTCGACTACGCAGCCCGTCCGCCCGACGGACGGCCAGCTCCGCTCGAGATGACAATGTTGTGGTGATCCGTTCTTACCCCCACAACTCTGTCCCCCCAACTCTGTCATCCCGAGCGAAGCCGAGGGACCTTGTGTTCCGTCGCGGCACCACAGACGGTTTTCGGAAGTCACCATCCAGTATGTCCGACGCTCCCTCCGACTTCGCCCAGGCAAGCTCTGTCCGACACCTTTGAATTTGCTTTTCCGATGTGCACCCGTCCATCCCACCCTAGACGATACGATCTTGCGCGGAGCAGCGCCGCCTTCCCATGATCGCGCTCTGATTTGCTTTGAAAGGGCGCAGCTTCCAGCCGCGCCGCCCAGTCTCCCAAATTTGTCATCCCAAGCGCGGGTGCAATCTATCGCCACTCCCCACCACAACTCTGTCATCCCGAGCGAAGCCGGGGGACCTTGTGTTTGCACGTCCACGCCACGACCGGACAGGCCGAAGTCTTCCTCACTCCCGACCGCCCCACTCCAAAAATATGGAAAGTACGAGGAAGCCTGGCACCTGCTGAGCAATGACCCAAAGAAAACTCGCAATTAACAAAGACGAAGCGACCTATTACTATAGGTGCGTAAGAAGGGGAAGACTCAATGGCTCGCTCGGACCTGCTGGTAACCCTTGTGAGGGCTGGGTTGAAGGGCGAGCAGGATTTGTTCCGACGCACGGTGGAGGCGGTCATCGCAGAAGAAAATTCAAAGCAGCACCGTGTACTGGCGAACGAACTTTCTGACCAACTGAAATCCGCATCCGTAACTTCGATAAATTCAAGGGCCGTCGGCGGTTCGAACGGAAGTTCCCCACAACTCTTCTACGACCGTTCACCTTTGAAGGAATTAAGCGACCTTGTTCTTTCTGAAGCTGTGCGCAAGGTTGTCTGCGAGTTCATCGAAGAGCAGCATCGAGCTGATTTGCTCAGGTCGTACAACCTGGAGCCGCGAAACCGTCTGTTGCTTATCGGCCCTCCAGGCAACGGCAAAACGTCGTTGGCAGAAGCCTGTGCCAACGCCCTCGCCGTTCCCTTTCTCACGGTTCGATACGACGCCTTGATCGGTAGCTATCTCGGCGAAACCGCAGTCCGAGTTCGCCAGCTTTTCGACTTAGTGCGAAAGCAGAGATGCGTGCTCTTCTTCGATGAATTCGATGCAATCGCCAAAGAACGCGGAGACATTCACGAAACCGGGGAAATAAAGCGCGTCGTAAGCTCACTCCTACTGGAAATTGATCGCCTGCCAAGTTACGTAACTGTTTTGACAGCAACCAATCACGCTGAACTGCTAGATCGCGCCGTTTGGCGGAGGTTCCAAATAAAGTTATATCTCGGACGACCGGACAAACGACAGATTGTCGACTGGCTAGGCCAATTCGAGGGACGTACAAGCATACGCATCGGCTCTAAGGGCATCGCGGAAAGGCTCGAGGGAGTTAGCTTTTCTGAGCTTGAGGACATTGCGCTGGACGTGGCACGAAGGAGCGTTCTCTCACCCGATGTAAGAAAGGACAAAATTGTCGCTGGGGCATTGCGCTATTGGGCCGAGTCAGTGAGGGGACGTCAGCGATCGATGAAGTAGATGGCCACGTTACCAATACTCCTATTCCCAACACGAGAGGCGAGCGAACGTTCCAATCGCGGGAGTGGTGCTGCGAAAATTCAATACCCCACAGCCCAAAGACAGGGTTCCCGCCTAACCCCCAGATTCAAAGTGTTGAAGCAGCCTTTGCTGCACAAAGAGCCCAGCTTCGCGCTGAAGTGGCAGGCATCGAGCCTGAAAAAGTTCTCGTTCTGGAAACTGTCGGGGACATAAAAGACTTCATGAACGCGGTCAGACTCATTCCTGGGATGGAATGGATGGCCGAGGTGGAGGAAGAGGCAACGCCTGACGAGGATTTCTACGATCAGAAACAGCGGGACAAACCAATCGGTGGGCGCCTGTTTCTGGTATTTACAAACCAAACCGCACTGAATGGACTGATACGCCTTTGGAATGCTTTTCAACGAAATCCGGATGCCAAGTTCGCCTACGGTTTTGGAAAAGGGCGCTCCCTTTTTAAGCAGCTTAGAACCATTCGTGTATGGAACGTCGAAGATCGCCTCCGCGAGACCGGACTTTTGGAGGCGTGGCAGGAGGACTTGCAGCATGGCGAAACCCTCGTGCGGTTCGAAGCCGAGTTGTGATTTCGTCAAGATCCCCTTCTTCGCGATCGCGCAATCCAAGAACTACGCCTACTGATTGAAGAACAACAGGGGACTGTCATATCCCAGGCGGTGATCCCCGAGATTGCTTATCACGCTGCCATTGGGCAAATCCCTGCCAGAGCTGCCCCATTGGTCATAGGAGAAGCGGCCCACATTCGACTACTGCAGTGTGAACAAGTAATGTTCTTTCGTCCAGTGGGACAATTTTCCGTTCCTGCTGCAGTCGGTGAACCCGGGCCGGGAATCACGCCGGCGGCGCCTAATCTGGGAGACGCAGCTCCGGTTGTTGCCCTGCTCGACGGACTTCCTATTGAAAACCACGTTCTGCTGGCGGGTCGTTTAGTTGTTGACGATCCTGATAACTGGACCGTAGATTACCCGGCTGGAGATCGTCAACATGGCACGGCAATGGCATCTCTCATTGCCCATGGCGACCTCGGAACTGAGCAAACCCCAATCGATTCGCGCATCTATGTTCGTCCGATCATGCGCCCTGACTCTCGCGACTGGCACGTTCCTCGACTTGAAGCTATACCGCGGGACGTTATTCCCGCCGATCTTATTCATCGGGCAGTGCGGCGAATGTTTGAAGGTGATGGCAACCACACTGCAGCTGCGCCATCTGTGCGCGTGGTTAATGTGTCGATCGGTGATAGCGCACATCCCTATGACCGCATCGTGAGTCCGTTTGCTCGGGTGATCGACTGGCTAAGCTGGCGTTACCGCGTATTGTTCATTATTAGCGCGGGTAATCAGCTAACTAATTTACCGCTCAATCTCACACGTGGCGAATGGTTGGCACTCAATGCGGACGAACGAGCGGAGCGTGTGTTTCGTGCTCTGGTCATGACTGCCCATGTACGTCGCCTTCTGTCTCCCGCAGAATCGATCAACGCTCTGACCGTCGGAGCCCTTCACGAAGATGAGTCTGGGGACCCGATCGAACCTCATCGAGTAAATCCGTACAACGCGTCCGGATTTCCCAGTCCTATAAACGCGGTGGGTTCGGGGTTCCGAAGATCCGTAAAGCCGGAACTCTTATGCGAGGGAGGCCGTCAGTTATATTCCATAAACCCAAATAACGGAGGCGGTGCGGTATCGCTCCTGCCAGAATCTCTTCAGCACAGACCGCCCGGCCAACGGGCTGCCTCACCGGGGCCAACAGGAGATGTCACGCGCACTCGTTATACGCGAGGAACGAGCAATGCAGCGGCTGCGGCCACTCGGCATGCGGTGGCTGTATCCGAGATGCTGGACGAAATTGCGCCACCGATCGACGACGCCTTCGTGCCTGTAGCAATGAAATGTCTGCTCACACACAGCTCTGCCTGGAGCGGTGCTGTTGATCTCCTTGAGAATGTCATCAAGGAGATGAACCCCGACAGTAATATCCGCGAGCAAAAATCGCGATTCATGGGATATGGCCGAATAGATGTGGATCGCGTCCTTGCGTGTACGACATCCAGAGTTACGATCATAGGATTCGGCGATATCAGAAATGGTGAGGGCCATGTTTATCGAGTACCGCTCCCTCCAGGGCTAAGCGGAATAGTGGGAAGAAGGCGCCTTACGGTCACGATTGCTTGGTTTTCTCCCATTAATCCATTGCATCGTAACTACCGGCGCGCCGGCGTATGGTTCGAAGCACCCGAATCAAGAGATTTACAATTAGATCGGCTGCAATGCGATTGGCGGGCGGTGCAACGCGGAACTGTGCAGCATGAGATTTTCGAAGGAGAGCGAGCAATTGCCTTTATCGATGGCGCCAACATCCGTATCAAGGTCAATTGCCGTGAAGACGCTGGGCCACTTTTAGACGGAGTGCCATATGCGTTGGCGGTCTCCCTCGAGGTCGCCGAAGCCCTTGCCGTTCCGGTGTACGAAGAAGTTCGTGTTCGCCTCAACATTCCCGTCCCAATTCGCCCGGCGCAACCTCCAATTTAGCTAGCTGTCACCCCTCTTTCCTAACCCCCCTTGCGCTCTCCTCCTTCCAGTGGTATAAAAGACAAACCGTCGAGAGCAGTGTGGCAAGCCGGACTTATTTGAATCTCTCGTCGTTGTCCGGCATCTAAACTTAGTAACCCAGCAATAAGTAAGCCTTTAAAGCTGGAATTAGCCTCGGCCACGAGGCCCCATATTCGGGGACAGAGTTCCTCGAAGGGTTTGTGCGGCTTCTGTTTTATCGCAAGAACCTCCATTGGATCTTTTCTTAACCAAAT
>JAOAPL010000029.1 GCA_025462925.1 Acidobacteriaceae bacterium | reverse complement strand
GGCGTCCAGTGCGCCTTTCTTATGTTTGATAGTTGCCCATTTAGAATGGCCGGACATGGTTCAACCTCGTTCTCACAACAGACGTTATGACGTGAATTTCACTGCAGAAAAGACGGCGGCCAGAAGAATTTCCGGCGGGTCTAAACATATAAGAACAGTAGGATTATAGCACTGGATTCGCGCCTCACGCGCGATTTTCAGGAAACTGCGGGGAGCCAGCACGAGACTCCAGAGATTTCTCGTTGCGCGTGCGATAGGCATAAAGCACCGCCAGCAATGGCGCGGATAAAACGATTCCCCAGAACGGGATGATGATGCCGAGAACGATGGGCATCAGGATGGACGCCCACATCGGAACTTTGGAGGTGCGTCGCAACAAGTAAGGTTGAAGCAGCAATCCGTCAATGAAGACGATGATCGCGTAAAGGATCAACACATAGAACGCGCGTTCAGGCTTGCTGCTGAATAATCCTGCAGCTGCAGGACCAATGAGGCCGAGGATCGGCCCGATGTTGGGAATGTATTGAAGCAACCCGCCGAGAATCGCCCAGAGCGGCGCGAATGGAATGCCGAGGATCAGCAGTCCGATGAGCCACAGGATTCCGACAGCAATGGCGTCGTAAGTCTGCGCGATCAGCCAGTTCTTGAGTGCGCCGCCGGTTGTGTGCAGGTGATCGCGGAGCTGCATGAGGATTGGATGCTGCGCTACTGCCGTTGAACTAGATTCCCGACGAGCGAACCGACCATCGCCTGGAAAATCTTCAAGCCGTCTGACGAGCCGAGCATGGCTTCGCTGGAGCGATCGGGATGCGGCATCATGCCGAGGACGTTCCGTCCTTCATTGCAGATGCCGGCGATGTTGTCGAGCGAGCCGTTGGGATTGGCTGCGGGAGTGATCTCGCCTTCGGGCGTGGAGTAACGGAAGACTATGCGGTTCTGCTTTCGCAGTTCGGCGTGAGTTGCTGGATCACAGAAGTAGTTCCCTTCCATGTGTCCGATGGGAATCTCCAATACCTCTCTCTTCGTAAGCGAGTGGGTGAATGGAGTGTTCGTGGTTTCGACGCGGAGATTTACCTGCTTGCAGATGTATTTGAGTCCGGAGTTGCGGAGCAGTGCTCCGGGAAGCAGCCCTGACTCGCAGAGGATCTGGAATCCATTGCAGATGCCGATGACCAGACCGCCGCCGGCAGCGAACTTGGATACGCTCGCCATAATTGGCGCGAATTTCGCGATTGCTCCGGTACGGAGGTAATCGCCGTAGGCGAAACCGCCGGGAACGATGATAGCGTCGCATCCCTGGAGATCGCTGGATTCATGCCAAAGGAAAGTGGCTGGCTGTCCGGCCGCATGGTTCACGGCGTAGAAGCTGTCGTGGTCGCAATTGGAGCCCGGAAAAATGATCACGCCGAATTTCATGGTGTACCGTGATTTTAGCAGAGCGTTGGGGCCAATAGTCCCGGCGGAGTTGCCTCCAGCAGCTCTGGATTCCTTAAAGGTACTTAGCCCTCCCTCTCTGAAAAACCCGCATCACACCTTTTGTTGGTGCCAAACCAATAGTTTTGGAAACGGAGATAACTATGCGATCAATGCGATTAATAGCTGCTTGTGCAGCACTCACTTTGGTTCTGGCTATTGGCTGCGGAAAACAGCGCGCCAATAATCCAGCCGTAAAGAACAACGTAGAAGCCGCCCTGGATCAGGCTGGCTTGAAGAACATCAATGTAGATGAAGACCGCAGCAAAGGCGTGGTCACGCTGAAGGGCGAAGTCCCCAGTCAGGACGACAAGGCCCGCGCAGAAGACGTAGCCCGACAGGCTGCCGGCAATGAAGTGGTTGCCAATGAACTGCTAGTCACAGAAGGTGGCGAAGGCAAAGCTAAGGACATGGCGAAGTCTAACGACGATGCCATCGAAGCCCGCTTCAAGGAATTGGTTACGGCCAAGGACATGAAGAACCAGCATATTCATGCCGACGCAAAGAATGGCGTCTTGACACTGACGGGCGATGTCGACAATCCGCAGCAGCGGACGGCGATCGAAAAAGATGCGGCCAAGATCGATGGAGTCACTCAGGTAGTGAACAAGATCGAAGTCAAAGGCAGAAAAGCCCGCGGTTAATTGGTAGTCAAACCACAAAGGGCGGCAGAGAGATGCCGCCCTTTTTTATTTTAGCTACAGCTTTCCGAGTGAAGTCCGCTGTCGAGTGAGGCGCTGCTCGCGGTCCTTCGCGAAGCGCTGGATGCCTGCGAAGATGGAATCCGCGTCGAGATGCGCCTCGGCGATCACGTCTTGCTCCAGCCCGCCTGTGAGCCAGCGATTTTCCTGGTCTGAGGTGAGCGAATACTCGTCTGTCAGCGGACCGGCATCGCGGATCGGCCACATGCGACGCGTCCCTGTGGTCACGAACATGAGGTCGTAATGAGCTTCTGCCGGCAGCACGGAATCGCGGTACGCTTCAGGTTGGTGATCAAATAATTCTTCACTGATTGCGGCAATCACTTTCACGTTGATGCCCGCCTCGTCTAAGCGCGACAAAATACTGACAAGATTATTGGTGGAACTAGAGCCTTGCGCGACGACGCATCCATGGCGCGGTTTTCCCGGAGTGAAATCGCGAATGACGTAGAGTCCCTTAGCTGCGGCCTTGAGGTCTTTATCGTCGAAGCGGTTGCGATCGACTACCTTGAAGTCCGGCCGCGCGACCTCGATGCTGATGATGCCGACCTTGGGATCACGGGCGGCGATTTCAGCGGCGGCAAAGTAGCCGGGAGCCACATCGTTGTAGTCCCAGAAACTCAGGTGGATGGTTTCACCGCGGGGAAACAATTTCCACACTTGCGGCGCGAAAATGCCGAAGTGCGTGCGTGCGTCGGCGGCAGTCTCCGGCCCAGAGTGCGCGGCCAAAATGTGCAGCACGCCCATGCGGAATAAGCTATCCTGATTCTGCTGACTCCATACGCGTGCGGGAAGATACATCAACGGAGTGAACGCGCCGTATGTGCCGCTCAGCGCCCAAACGCCAGAAAACTTCTTGGGATCAACGCTGGTGCTCTGGCTGACTAATCCAATAGCCGTGGATACGTTTCCGGCCTCCTGGATCGCGGCTTTTATGCGTGTACCGGCGGGATTTGTTTCCGGATCGTAATGTCCCCAGAAACTGCCGTGCTCCACGTTGATAGATTCCGAGAGGTCAGCAGCAAGGGTGAAGAAGCGGTTGTCAGTGACGTAATTCATCCACTTGATGATCTCGGAAATCCCGCGACGCGCGCCGGCGGCTTCGCCCGGCTTGCGGAAGAGTGCGATGTCCACTTGTTTTTCGGCGCCAGTGTAGCGGTTCTTTACCGTAACCTTTTGCGGCTCGACAGGAAGATTGCTGACGCGGAGTCGGTCGTCCTGGAATGGATCATGTTTCGTGTCGAAGTGTATTGGCGCGTCGTCTTTTACCGTGTCGCCGATCTGCGCGAGACGATCGGCAAGCCAGTCGCCCAGACCATTGCGGTCAAGTAGCGACATCACTTTGTCGATATTGGTCTTGAATTGGATCAGGCGCTCACGGGTATCCGTGACCGGCCCTTTGCGGATGCCTTCGAACTCTACGCCATACTGTTTTTCGAATGTTTGCGCGAGGGCGACGAAGTACTCCGAGTTCATTTTCATCGAGTAGGGGTGGCTCTTGTAGCCACAGAGCAGATCGCCGTAACCGGGAAGCTTGCCATCGTGGCAGCTGGGCCAGTAACCCTTGATGGTTTTGCCGATGACGATCATGGGACGACGATCATTCTTGTCCCAGTCCTCCATGGTCTTCAGCACGGAAACGACTTGCCCGTAGTCGTTGCCGTCCTCGAGCGTGAAGACGTTCCAACCGTAGGAAGCCCATTGCTGGACAAGGTCGTAAACGTTTTCGTATTTGCTGGCGATGACGCCGCCGATGAGTGCGTCATCGATACCAGCGTTATTGAACGACAGAAGCAGACGAAGGCGCTTGCCAACCTGCATGGCGAGGGCTTGCGTCTTGAGCTCCTGCGCGTGTCCTTCAGTCATTGCGAATTCACCTTCGAGAGCAATGACCTTCGGTGAAGTGCCTGCGCCGACGATATCCCAGAACGCTGCTTTGCCCGCGGCAGTGGCAAGGCCCACTCCGGAAGGGCCACCGTTCACGTCGTTGGTGCCGTCGGTGGATTCGGCGTGTCCTTGAAGCGCGCGGATGCCGCGGCCTTTTGCCTGCGCAAAAAGCGGATCGTCGGCCAAGCCGTTGCCCTGCAAAAGATGAGCGAGCGCACCTGCGCCGCGGCGGAATCCTAAAGCGTCGACCGGAAGAATCGCTGTGTGTGGATCGACAAAATATCGGCGATCGCCGGTTGCTTTATATCTGCGCTCCATTGCCTGACCCATAATCATCCACAGGGCATAGCCGGTGGGAATGTTGTGGCCTCCGGCGAGTAGAAATTTGTCACTGTAAGGATGCTTAGGGCGACGGTAGTCGTAACGAAGTCCGCCGAGTTCAGGGCCCACCAAATGCAACGCCACGTTGTAAGGCGTATAGGCCAGGGGCCCGCCGAAGTGCCCGGTCTGCGCGTAGTTGCCCAGCAGCACCAGGGTCATGCAGGTCATGAAGCCGATGTCTTCGACGCGCTGGCGGTCGAACTCGATCTCGGGTGTTGATGGTGTCGTTTGTGTGGCTAGAGACATTTAAGATTCTCTCAGGGGCTAAAGCCCAATTTTATTTTAGCGGCAAGCGGCACGGCTGTAGCCGTGCCTTGACTAGTCGTGCCATTCCAAAACAAATGCAAGGCAAATACATAAATCCTTCGACTCGCTGCGCTCGCTCAGGATGACAGTAAGTACTACAAATTCTTGCTCGTCCACTCGTTGATGCGTTCCAAAGCTTTGTTGATGTTCTCGATGGAATTGGCGACGCTGAAGCGCAAATAGCCTTCGCCGTATTGTCCGAATGCCGTGCCCGAAAGACAGGCGACTCCCGCTTCTTCAAGCATCGCGTCGGCAAGCTTCTTTGATGTCCATCCGGTCTTGGTGATATTCGGGAAGACATAGAAGGCGCCCTTCGGCACTCTGCAGGAGAAACCTTTTATCTTGTTCAATCCGGCGACGAAGACATCGCGGCGGCGCTGAAACTCTTCACACATCGCTTCCACGGAAGCCTGGCTTCCCTGCAACGCTTCAATGCCGGCCATCTGCGTGAAGCTGGCGGTGCAGGATGTCGCATTGACCTGTAACCGTGCGACGTGAGTCGCGAGGTCGGCGCGCATTACGCCATAACCCATTCGCCATCCCGTCATTGCGTAAGTTTTCGAAAACCCGTCGAGCAGGATGGTGCGGTCTTTCCAGCCATCGAGCGACATGATGGAAAAGTGTTTCCCTTCAAAGATCAAGCGGCTATATATCTCGTCGGACAAGACCATGATGTCGCGGTCGCCGATCGCGGCTGCGATTCCGCGAATGTCCTTTTCCGTAAGGATTCCACCGGTGGGATTGTGCGGAGAATTCAGGATGATGAGCTTGGTCTTGTCGGTGATCAGTCCTTTGAGTTCATTGACGTCTAGGCTGAAATCCATCTCTTCGCGGAGTTGGATGGGCACGGCCTTTGCCCCTAGAAAGTTAACCATGGATTCGTAGATGGGAAAGCCGGGGTTGGGGAAGATAACCTCATCCCCTTCATCCACTAACGCCAGCATCGTGAAGAAAATAATCGGCTTGCCACCGGGAACAACGACGACTTCCTCCGGGGTCACATTGATCTTGCGGCTGCGGGATACGTCGTCGGCAATTGCTTTGCGCAAGGCAGGCAGCCCTGCCGATGGGCCGTAGTGGGTCCATCCTCCCTTCAGCGCCTTTACGCCGGCATCGACGACGTTGGCGGGAGTGTCGAAATCCGGTTCGCCGATCTCTAGGTGGACGATGTCTCGCCCCTGAGCCTCCAACGCGCGCGCGCGGACGAGGACTTCAAATGCGGTTTCGGTGCCTAGGCGCGACATGCGGCGCGCCAACTTCAATTCACTCATGGTTGCTTTGGACATGGGAAGGTAAGACCTCTGAAAAGAACTGGTTATTATAGAACAGAGATTTGCACTATGTGAGACAGCGACCTATTCGCTGATGGGCGTCTCTTCGCTGGACTTCGCGCGAAGTACGCGGTCCACCGAGTACGGAGCCCGCCGAGAGGGCTCGTGATAGTGTCGCACCTGCATTTCGCCAAGCAGTCCCAGCGCGAGAAGTTGCACGCCAAACACCAACAGCACGGCGGCAAAGACCACCAGCGGGCCGTGATCATCCATGATGTTTACGTGCCGGAAAATCTTCACGACGGTAAGGCCAAGGGCAACCATCGATCCGGTGAACATGGAAAGCAGTCCAAGAGTGCCAAAGAAATGCAGCGGACGCGAAAGATATTTCAGCAGGAACCTGATTGTGAGCAGATCGAACATCACGCGGAAGGTGCGTGAGATGCCGTAGTGCGAATTGCCGCGTTCGCGGTTTACATTCTTGATAGGAACTTCGCAAATGCTTGCGCCCAGCCAGCTTGCCAGCGCGGGAATGAAGCGGTGCAGTTCGCCGTAGAGCGGGATCTGATGCAGGATGTCGCTGCGGTACGCCTTGAATGTGGTACCGAAATCATGGATGTCGACGCCGCTCAACTTGGCCATCATCCAGTTGGCGATGCGCGACGGAATACGACGCATAACAAAGTTATCGATCCGACGCTTGCGCCATCCGCTGACCACGTCATAACCTTCAGCCACTTTTTCCAGGAACAGCGGGATGTCGTCAGGATCGTGTTGCAGGTCGCCGTCCATGGCGATGATGTACTCGCCGGTGGCGTGATCGAAGCCTGCGGCGAGCGCGGAAGTCTGGCCAAAGTTGCGGCGCAGTTTTACCACGGCCACCCGGCTGTCCACAGCGAGGATCTCTCTGAGCAGGCGGAAGGTGCCATCCGTGCTGCCATCGTCCACGAACACCATTTCGAAGCTCTCGCCGGTGGCCTCCATGACAGCCGTAAGCCGGTCATAGAGCGTGGTTACACTCTCTTCCTCATTATGAAAAGGGACGACTATGGAGAACTTGGGCATTGACGTTGTTTGATTATAAATCCAAAGTGCAGGTTTATTGCGGAATTTCAATCTATTCAGGATGTCTGGATTGATGCTGTTGAGGCGTTGGATCGTTGGACAAGTTTGTCCAACGCCTCACCGCTGCCACACTGTGTTCCGCAGCAGAACGCATTCCCTTCCAGTGTGGCTGTAACTCCTTTGTCCACAGCACTGAAAATTTGGCCTTAGATGTGCATTTCTGAATGAAATGCGGACCCACCATTTTCCGCGTTTCAAAAAATCATTTTCTCTTGCGACTTTATGTTGTAAAGTACTTTTCAATAAGGAGAACGACATGACTAAACGCATCGCCGCCCTGGCTTTCATCTTCGCCTGCACTTCAGTAGCGTGGGTGATCCTCGGCTCCACCATCTTTGCCCGGACCTATTCCCTGAATCCGGACTTGAAATCCCGCGTGGCTTCCACGTGGGGCACCGCACAGCAACAATCACCCCCTTCCGCGAGCTACGTGCATGAATGGGTTCGCGAGGTACAGGACGATTACAAGCACACCACCAGGAAAGAAAAAATGACCGAGTCTGTTCCCCTTTCACTGGATTCGAGCAAAATCGACGCCAAGCTTGATCTGGAACACCGCCAAAAGGGGCTCCTGTGGTACAGCACGTACACGGTTCGTTTCGGCGGCGACTACGAGTTCAGCAATCCCAGCGGAGACGAACAGATAGTCACCTTCAAGCTGAAATTCCCAGCTGAACAGGCCGTCTATGACGACCTCACGATGTCCGCCGATGATCAGCCTCTTACGGTCACCAACGAAGGAAGCACGGCGATTGGTAGCTTTCGAGTCGCAGGAGGGAAATCGGTGCACTTGCACACTGGTTACCGATCACAGGGTATGGATTCATGGCGCTATAAATTTGGCGACAATGTGGCGCAGATACGGAACTTCACGTTAAACATGCAAACGAATTTTTCCGATATTGATTTTCCCGAAAACACGCTTTCTCCAACCAGCAAACGCCAAACCGCAAGCGGATGGGACCTGACTTGGAATTACAACAATCGGGTGTCGGGGTATCAGATTGGAATGTCAATGCCTGACAAACTGCAACCCGGCCCGTTGGCGGGACAGATCAGTTACTTTGCCCCGGTCTCACTGTTTTTCTTTTTCTTTCTAATGTTCATCATCACGACGCTGAAGGGGATCGATCTGCACCCGATGAATTATTTCTTCCTCTCTGGAGCCTTCTTTGCATTCCACTTGTTGATGGCTTATTTGGTCGACCACGTATCCATCCACATTGCGTTTGTGATTTGTTCCCTGGTCTCAATCTTCCTGGTTGTCAGCTATCTGCGCCTGGTTGTGGGAATCCGCTTCGCTGCGGTGGAGGCCGGACTGGCACAGTTCATTTATCTAGTGCTGTTCTCGTATGCATTTTTCTTCAAGGGTTTCACCGGTTTGGCTGTGACCATCGGCTCGATCGTTACGCTGTTCATCGTCATGCAGATGACGGGGCGGATCCGATGGGAGCAGAAGTTTGCCCAGCTAAAGGGAGCTTCCTAGAATCAGCGAAGGGGCCGCTGCCGGGGGCGGCCTCTTCCCCTCACTTTTGCGTTGAGCGGAGCGCCCTTACCTGCTTCATGTGATGAAGGGTATGGACGCGGTGGAACTTCGGCCATTGTTCAAAGTTCAACGGCCCCAGCACTGGATGATTGGCGATACACCTCTCGCGACTCAGCGTCTTCTGACATTCGCCGTGAGCCTTGTCCATACGAATCAGATTTTCCCGGATTTTCGCCAGAGCTTCTAACCCTTTCATCTCGCCCTTGGGAGTGACCATTGTGGGGGCAGTACGTCCTCGCGGAAAATATCCGATCTCCAACACAAGCATGTCCCTGAGTTTTTGCTTGAAACTGGGATTGTCGCCGAGAGGTTTGCCTTCCGCGAGGGCTCGCTCGAAGGCCTTCGCAGTGCCGCCGAAGGCCAGCGACAAGTGCTCGAGGATTTGCGCGGTAGACCACTTCCCTTCCGGATGATAAGTAAGTTGCTCCTCAGTCATCCCTTGGGTAGCTGAATCTATGGCGGCCAGTGTTTCTGCAAATACAGGATTCATTCAGTTTCCTCGTGAGCAGTCCTCGTTCTTGCCTACACCGCAATTCTGAACAGCATCTTACCTCCTTGCTCTAAACTGTAAGACCAATGAATTCTAAATCGACGCTCTTTTTGACCCTTGCACTTGCGCTT
>JAOAPL010000390.1 GCA_025462925.1 Acidobacteriaceae bacterium | reverse complement strand
TGACAGACGCCCATGGGCAGTTTAGGTTCGGAGACTACCTCGGTTTGCGGTTGGCCACGGTCTTCATAGCGCTGAATTTGATAATTATGATCGTATTCGCCTTGCACTCTCGCCGACAAACTGCGTTGGTGATTGTGTTTCTTGGTCTGGCCAAAGGTTCTGAATCCCTGACCGACATTTTCTATGGTCTCATGCAGCGGCGAGAACGAATGGACCGCATTGCGAAATCAATGATGATGAGGGGGCTTGCTTCCCTTGCTGCTCTGAGTCTGGCCGTGTATTACACAAGGAGCGCAGTATGGGGAGCCGCAGCTTTAGCTCTTGCCTGGGCTGCGGTCCTGCTAGTCTACGATATTCCGAGTGGTTCCTGGGTGGCGGGCATATCGTCTCGGTTCCCAGCCGAAGCGTTGTGGCCACGTTGGGATAGAAAGAGAATGCGCAGCCTTACGTGGTTGGCTTTACCTCTTGGGCTGGTGGTCATGCTCGTCTCACTCAATTCGAGTATTACGCGCTACTTCGTTCAGGGATACTTGGGCGAACGTCAGCTAGGGATTTTCGCTGCCCTAGCTTACGTACAAGCAGCAGCGGCAACAGTTGAAGAGGCTATCGCGCAATCTGCTTTACCATACCTCTCCAGGTCTTACGCGTCTCACAACCGTGAGGCCTTTCGCACCCTCCTGCTCCAATTACTTGTCTCAGGTGCTGCACTGGGTGTCTGCGGCGTGACAATTGCCGCCGCTGTGGGCCGACCGATTCTCACTATCGTTTATGGCCCAGAATACGCCGGCCACGTTAAAGTCTTCGTCTGGATAACGATGGCTATCGGTGTAAACTTCCTGGCTTCTTTCATGTTGTACGCGGTGACGGCCGCTCGATATTTCCGCTCGCAATTGCCCTTGTCCCTCACTGTCACCTTAAGTAGCTTAATTGCCTGCGCTTGGTTCATACCGAAGTACGGAATCCTAGGCGCAGCTTACACCTTGCTGCTCACGGCTCTCGCGCGAGCAGTTTTAGCTGCGGTATTACTGATACACGCATTGGGCCGTCTTTCAAGGAGTCCAGCCTGTCTCTAGCGTTTGGACACTAGTAGTTGGTCGTATCCGGCGATTTCTCGTTAGTTTAGGGCCAGATGACACTCGGTTCCTGCTTGCTCCGTTCCTGATCCTGCTATCGCTTCAGCTACTGGTCAATGAGGCTAACGTAGCTGCTTTGTTATCATCAGGTACCGCACTATGCCATTTGCAGTCGTTCTCCTCAGCTCACGTTGGAGCTCTTGGGTGCGCTGGAGACCAAGCGCATGCAGGTTCAGTCGCCCTGTGGCAATGAGAATAGAATGACCGGAGGACTCCATGCCCGCTTCGATCTATATGAACGGCAAGTATCTTGCGCTGAACCCAACCTGGCACGTCGAACATTCTCCGTGGAAGGCCCATCAGGTTTTGACGATGCTTGCAAAGCACAATATTCAGCCGCGTAGCATAGCCGAAATTGGCTGCGGTGCCGGTGAAATCCTCCACCAACTCTCACTTAAGTTACGCGAAACTTCATTCTGCGGTTTTGACATCTCTGACGAAGCAATTGCCTTAGCTCGAACCAGGGGGACCGAGCGTGTGCAGTTCTTCCATCTCGATTTCTGCAACTCGAATGGAACGTTCGATCTGCTGTTGCTGATGGATGTGATTGAGCACGTCGAGGACTGCTTCGGATTACTTCGCGGTGTAAGGGAAAGGGCTGAATACAAGATCATGCACATTCCGTTGGAGCTGGCCGTACTCCACATCATGCGGAACAGCCCCATGAAGAACCGCAAATCCGTCGGACACATACACTACTTCGCCAAGCAGACGGCACTTGCTCTTCTATTAGATACCGGCTACCAAGTACTCGACTGGGTGTATACACCGGCGTATCAATTGGGACCGCGGGAGATTGCGCACCGCACGATAAATGTGCTTCGTGCCCTCACTAGGAAGATTGCGCCGGACTTTAGCCAGATGATGCTCGGGGGATGCTCCCTCCTGGTTCTTGCGAGGTAAATGCATATTGGGCGTCACAAGCGCCATAGTTGCCTTTTTTTGCCGCCGCTTTCAGAAATAGTTGGGTGTCGCGTCTCAATGTGTGGCCGTAAGCAGTGAATCCTTGAATTGATGCAGCCCGAGGATGAGCCATTAGAATTCGAGCGCTATCAGCAGCATGTACTCGCCGGGCCGACGTGTCACCTGGCAGCAGCATCCTGATTGCTTTTTGCACTTCAGTGGCCGTGTCGGTGGGCTTCATGCTGGCCGAGGCTAGGTGCATTCACTGGTTTATCGTTCCGATCGTGTTGTGCGGCACCATCATCGGCACTGATGCCGTAGCGTGGGCTCGTGGGCGACTAGATCCACTAGATCCGGTGGGTATTATGGGTCTATTCGGCTATTACTTTTTTTTTCTCACACCGCTGCTTCACGTGTTGTGGAACGTTTGGACGGGTTACGTACCAACACCGCCTGACGGGAGGGAGTGGCTCGGACGCATGGCGATCTGGAACTTGTTCGGTCTCGTTATCTATTGGTTGGCGAGAGGACGAGTCGCGAGAATGCCGGAGTTTCCTAGAGGGCGCCAACCCTGGATCGTCGACCGAACCCTGTTTCGGAATGTTCTGGCCATTGCGTGCATGCTCTCCGTCCTGCTCCAGCTATGGGTTTACTGGCGGTACGGAGGGCTGTCTGGGTACATCCAAAGGTACGTTGAAAGCGAGAAGCACTATGGCACAACGGATCCGAACCTCGGTTTCGCGGACATGGGCTGGATCTTTACATTCTCTGAGAGTTTTCCTCTATTAGCCATGATGGGTTTCGGTCTCTACGCCAAAGCGAAGGGCAAGATCTATCGAAGATGGCCGATGCTCCTAGTCGTCCTGGGCGTTGTCTTTGTTCTACAGTTGTTATTTGGCGGGCTCAGAGGCGGCCGGAGCAACACCGTATGGGTTCTGTTTTGGGCTGTGGGAATCATCCACTTTTGCGTGCGGCGTATTACAAAGACTACGGTATGTGTGGGGATTATATTCTTAGTTTCTTTCATGTATTTTTACGATTTCTATAAACATTACGGTCCAGAAGGACTCACCGTTTTTCAACAGAGTGGGACGTCGTCACATTTACCAGGAAGCCCCAATGTGTCGATGATTGAATCGATTTTGCTGGGTGATTTCGCGAGAAGTGACATTCAGGCATCAACTCTCTATGAACTTACCGGCACCGCACACGACTATGAATATGCGTTGGGGAGAAGCTATTGGGGGGCACTGACTCTTCTGATTCCCCGCCCGATATGGCCAGACCGGCCCCCCACGAAAGTCGCCTGGACCACGGCGCTGGAAACCGGGAAGGGGTCTTATCAGCCTGGAGTATGGCAGTCTTCCCACGTGTATGGGCTTGCGGGAGAGGCGATGCTGAATTTCGGGCCTGTGGCAATACCTTTCGCGTTTGCCATTTTCGGTTTAGTAGTTGGCCGTATTCGGCGATTTGTCGTTAGTTTACGGCCAGGCGACACTCGGTTCTTAGTTGTTCCGTTCCTGATCCTGCTCTCGATTCAGCTGCTGGTCAATGACGCCGACGTCATTCTGTTTTTCATCTTCAAATACGGCACTATGCCGTTTGCAATCGTTGTGCTTTGTTCGCGCCGAGCCTGCTGGCTTCACTGGAGGCGGAGCACCTACAAGGTCAAACGTCCCATCGTGAATGTCACTGCGAAGGCATTAACGACATGAACCCGACGACACCCCGTATGCGTTTTGGACTCATCATTTTGAAGCCTTTGAGCACGTAAGGGTCATGGTGCAAGTTCATGACCAGCCATTTCCATCTGAATACAATTTCTGCTGCCCGTTTCACCTAGTCGAAATCACGCATTTGACACGATGTTCTCAACATCAGCGCTCAGGGGGCGTGGGATGTCAACACAGAGCATAGTTCTTTCGAATGATACAGGGGCTGTCAAAGTGGATTCGGTAAGGGTGTTGATCGCCTTGGAATATCACTTTCTTAGTAGAGCGGATGGCCATATCTACACTTCAGCGCCGCCGAATTATGCCTTCTGGCGCCGCTACCTCGGCGTGTTCGAGGAAGTGGTCGTACTAGCGCGAGTAGGTCAGACTACGAACCCAATGCCGCTCGATCAGCGCGCCGACGGACCCGGCGTAACCTTCCAGCCGTTGCCAGACTACACAGGCCCCGCGGAGTACCTCAGAAAGCTGGTTCAACTGCGTTCCATAATCAGGAAGGCTGTGTCTAATTCTGACGCGTACATCCTGCGCCTGCCGGGATCCGTCGGGAATTTGGCAGCTCGTGAAATCAGGAGACTGGGCAGAGGCTACGCTGTTGAGGTTGTGGGCGATCCGTGGGACGTATTCTCTCCCGGGGCTATTCGGACGCCTCTGCGCCCGCTCTATCGAAGACTCTCGACGAGAAGTTTACGTCGCAATTGCATCGAGGCTGTCGCTGCGTCCTACGTCACCCGGTCGACCCTTCAAGACCGTTACCCTGCCCGTGCTGGGGCCTACGTCTGTGGGATTTCAGACGTTCTTCTGGGTAAAAACATTGCGGACATAAGAATGATCGAGAAACGCAAGCAAAGAACCAGAGAACTAACCGAACGGCTTGGGGGTCCAGTGCCCCTGGGATTTATCGGCAGCCTAGCGACAAACTACAAGGGTGTCGACACACTCCTCAAAGCCGTAGCCATCTGTCAGCAAGGAGGTCTCCAGGTCAAAGCCCACTTGCTCGGCGATGGAAGGTCGCGGCCGCAGTTTGAAGACATGGCGCGAGACCTCGGTATTTCGCAATATGTGCAATTTCACGGGCAAGTCCCGGCCGGCAAAGCCGTTTTCGAGTTCCTCGATTTCATCGATATCTTCGTCATGCCCTCGCGCACGGAAGGACTTCCACGCGCAATGGTGGAGGCGATGGCACGGGGTTGCCCTTGCATCGGCTCCGCGGTTGGGGGCATTCCTGAGCTTTTGGCCCCCGAGGCGCTGATACCGCCTTCAGACGAGAGGCAACTTGCAGCGGCCATTCGGCGCTTTGTATCAAATCCGGATCTGTCGTCACGCATGATCGAACATAACGTCAAAGTTGCGCAGACCTTCCAGCCTGAGGCGCTTGAAGAAGCGCAACACCGTTTCTTGAGTGAAGTCCGCGCTCGAAGTATAGCTGCAACGCAGAATGCATCGTGAAATTGAGAAGCAGGTCGCCGCCTTCGGTAGTACTTGTCTATCCTTACAGGCGACGAGGAGTTGTCAAATCCAGGACTTGTATAGAGAGCTAATTATGATCAATCAGAATTCGCTGACTGAAAAAGACCATAACGGTCCACGAATACGCATTCTCTTCGCCGTTACATCGGCGTCAACTTGGTGCTTTTTCAATGGAATCATGGGGATGCTGCAAGATGCTGGTTTCGATCCGGTCTTGGTGTCCTCGCCCGGCGAACAGCTCCAGGCTACTGCCCAGAGGGCGCGGGTGCGCCACGCAGCGGTCCCCATGAGCAGAGAGATCTCGCTCGTACGAGACTTGGTATCTCTATGGAGGCTTTTCCGATTGATTCGGCGAGTGCGGCCCATGATAACGAATGTCGGTACGCCCAAGGCTGGTTTGCTGGCAGGGTTGGCGGCGTGGTCTCTACGCGTGCCTTGCCGCATCTACACGCTACACGGGCTCCGACTGGAAACTACCACGGGTCTCAAGCGAATGTTGCTGGCCACGATGGAGAGGATTGCCTGTGCCTGCGCGCATCGTGTGATCTGTGTCAGCCCGAGCCTTCGCCAGCGCGCGATTGAATTGAAGCTGGCACCTGCTGGGAAAACCGTAGTTCTTGGAAGCGGCAGCTGCGGTGGCATCGATGTGCGCCACTTTTCACCTGCTGTACGCAATTCGCCAGAGACGGATCTCCTCGCAGACCAACTCGGGATTCCCCACGGGGTTCCCGTGATCGGATTTGTCGGCAGGTTCACTCGCGACAAAGGAATCGGCGAGCTTATCGCTGCGTTCTCGAAATTGCGCCAATCCTGGCCCACTCTTCGGGTGTTGCTAGTTGGCGAGTTCGAAGACGGCGATCCGGTCCCTGCTGAAATCCGAAGCCAAATAGAAGCCGATCGAAACATTGTCCGTACTGGTTACGTCTCCGACACTGCCCCATTCTATAGATTAATGGACATCCTTGTTCTTCCAACACATCGCGAAGGTATGTGTTACGCGCCGCTGGAGGCGCAAGCATGCGGCGTGCCGGTTGTCACCACAACAGCGACCGGCGCTGTCGACTCGATCGTAGAAGGTCTTACGGGTTTCCTCGTTCCAGTGGGAAGCGCACATGCGCTGGCGGCAAGAATTGAGGAGTTGCTCCAGGACCCGGAACTACGGGCACGCATGGGTCAGGCGGGCCGCGACAGAATCGTGCGCGAATTCCGGCAGGAACGAGTTGCTAGCGCCCTGATTGAAGAGAATCGCCGCCGAATTAAAGACAGGACTGTCCCGGACGCCCTCAGACTAAAGGTCAAAAGCCCCATCGCCGACTAGCTTCAAAAGACGATACGAACGGTTCGAGGCGCATCGTGCGGGAGCGGAGGTCGCCACTAGTGCATTGCAAGGCAGAGTGCGTCTGTGCGAATTCACCACCGAGTTACAGAACCGCGTGGTGGCATAGGACTCGAAAACGAGATGTCACACAATCGCAGGCAGTGTGGGTTGCCTCTGTAAGTGAAAAGGACTGTTGACCTGCTGGTCTCATTTGCCGTTCTGACGGATTTTTTTGCCGGCGCTATTCGCAATCGGAACCTGCTGTTCTGAAGTAGCAGAGCCTGCGGGGTGCTAATCATGGTCCAGCCCGAAGCCTGCCGGCTCCCCCCTGGCTGGCATCACCACTTTGTAGCAAAGGACGCGTGCATTCTCGGAGTCGACGGATGGAGTGAATTCGTCGGCCTCCCACGATACGAGTAGGAAAGATGGAACACATCGGAGAGGAGGTTCGAATGACGCGCGCAAGCGCTTCAAATATTGAATGGCGCACATTAGGGGAACTTGACCTCGGCGTCTCTCACGATCTCGCACATGGGATTGCCGAATGGCGCGATCTGAAAGAGATACTCCGGCAGTACGGAGCAACGCGGTTTGGCACATGCGTGGAAGTCGGGTGTGGGGCTGGCCGCCTTACGAGCGCTCTTGCCCAGGACTTTCAAGAGATTGATGCCCTCGATGTTTCGCCTCAGCGTATTGCGCAAGTCTCCGGTGTTCCGGGGGCGGCGCGAATTCATCCGTTTTTGATAGATAAGCCTCTTATTCCAGTCGCAGATAACTCCGCAGATCTGTGCATCTCCACGCACGTCCTCCAGCACGTGTCTGACATAAAAGTTGTGAGAGCATATTTTCGAGAGATGTTCCGGGTGCTCCGTCCGGGCGGCTATATCGTTGTCCACGTCCCTGTAATCGGCGCTCATGGTTTTAGTGGGACGCTGTCCAGGGTCGCAGTTCTTTGCCTGAAGGAAATTGCCAGACATTTCGCGCTGCTGTTTCTCCGTCCGCTCATGGCTATTGGTGTTCGCAGTTTTCCGTACATAAGCGAGTATCATATCTTTGAGTACGGCGAGATTCACGAATACTTGAAACGGGTTGGCTTTTGGCCCATCGAAATGCGCTTTCTCTCGCGAGAGGGCATCCATAGCTACATCTTTGCAAGGAAGCCCGAGTTCCCGGCTATCCACCTGTCGTCGATTCTGTACAGTACTACGGGTGACGTCTCATGTTGAAACTAGCTGTTAATCGACGATGGACACCATAATTGACGATGTAAACGGCATTCCAGTGCCGGCGGGAGGAGCGGGGTGCCGGCAACAGCCCTGAGGCGGTTGCTTCAGAATCGGGATATCGCTGAGGCTATGGGTCGCGCGGGCCGCACCCGAGTTCTTCGCGAATTCCGCCAGGAGTTGATTTGGGCTGTGCTCGCTCGCGAATACACGCGGCTGCTTCGAGAGAAAAGTCTGCCGGTGCCATCGGTGCCGGCTATCGCGTCCGTTGTCTCAAGGGGTTCGTCGTGAGCCGTGTCGCAAAACGCTCCATGGACTTCGTGGTCGCAAGCGCTGCCCTGCTGATATTTGCTCCACTCCTTGCAATCATCGCGCTGGCCATCTGGCTTGCAATGGGTCGCCCGGTGCTGTTCCGTCAGGTGCGGTCCGGTTATAAGGGCAAGCCTTTTACGCTGACGAAGTTCAAAAGGTTGACCGCATTGAGACTCGTCGGTCCTCGCCCGTTGCTCGTAGAGTATCTCGATAGGTACACCCCGAGCAGATCCGGCGCCACGACGTTCTTCCAGGTATTACGGGGTGGGCACAGATTAACGGCCGCAACGCCATCACCTGGAAACAGAAATTCGAGTTGGATCTGTGGTACGTCGATAACTGGAGCATCTGGTTGGACCTGAAAATTCTGGCTCTCACAATAAATCAGGTTCTACGACGGCACGGCATCAGCCAGAACGGCCATGCGACGGCACCAGAATTTCAGGGCGAACAGAAATGACTCGCACCGTACTCATCTCATCAGCAGGCCGACGCATCGGTCTGCTGGAATGTATGCGGGACGCACTTAAAGGTAAAAGGGAGGATTGGAATCATCGATTGCTCTCGAACTGCTCCTGCCGCGGACCTCGTCGACGGTGCTCGGAGCGTCCCACCCTGCGGTCTCCCGCAATTCAAGACGGAAATCCCGGATCGGGCGCTTTGGGTTCGGCCACCTTTCATAAGTAACGGCAGCCCCGAAAGGAGAAACACTTGCAGCCATTAGTCATCCTTGGTACCGGTGGATATGCGAAGGAATTGCTGTGGATCGTGGACGAAGTGAACGCCATCCATCCATCGTGGACTTCCTCGGTTTTCTGGACCCCGCAGCGCCCACGAAAATTGGTCAGACGCATTACGACCGGCCCATTCTGGGCGGATGGGAAGCGCTCCAGCGCCTGCCGCGTCAGCTCCACTTCGCGTGCGGGATTGGCTCTCCCGAGGTGCGGCGCAAAGAATGCACCGAAGCCGAACGCCGCGGATTGCAACCGGCAACACTGGTGTTTCCGAACGCTGTGCTCGCTCGGCATGTCGACATTGGCGAGG
Source organism: Acidobacteriaceae bacterium (assembly GCA_025462925.1). Classification (GTDB taxonomy): domain Bacteria; phylum Acidobacteriota; class Terriglobia; order Terriglobales; family Acidobacteriaceae; genus JAICLA01. The sequence goes on along the minus strand of JAOAPL010000390.1, from coordinate 913 downwards.
GAACGGTGATCGGCGTGGGAGTGGTCGTGGGTCCCTGCGCGCGGCTTGGGCGCCACTGCGTGATCAACCACCAGACAACCGTGGGCCACGATGCGCGATTGGGTGACTTCTGCGTGGTTTCCCCGGGCGCGCGGGTTCTGGGCAACGTTGTTCTTGGTGAATGTGTTTTTATCGGGACCACCGCCACCGTTTTCCAAGGACGGTGCATCGGAGCGGGCGCGACGCTTGGCGCCAACTCGTTTCTCATCAGCGATCTTAAACCAGGGCAAAGCGCCATCGGTGTGCCCGCCTCCCCATTTTCGCCGCCGAGAAAGATCCCGGCAACGCCTCACATTCCGGTCGAGTCGATCGAGCAGGGGCCGGGCGGCGAGTTGTAGATCGGGACAAGACAACTCATGTCCTTGCCGCTCTCATGAATTACAAAAGAAGGATCCCAGTATAAACGTCGATGCAAAGGAGCGTTTGAGTACGTTGCCTTCTGTGCCAAAGCAAAACAATTCGCATACGTCGCAGATAATCCCGCAAAGGATTTCACCCTCTGAAACAGCTTAGGTGGCTCACGGTGCGCGTGCGACGGACCGGCGGGTTTCACTATGACCAGCCGAACGAAATCGTGTTACCAGATTTTGAGATCCCGAATGGTTCCGAAGACCCCCTAATCCTCTCATGGGTCTAGAATCACCGCTCTAGAAACAGCATGGATAAAACGAGACAGCGGATCCTTCTTTCAGTGCCCCATATGGGTGGCACGGAGGAAATCTACGTACGGAGTGCCTTCGCCACTAACTGGCTGTCCCCAGTGGGTCCCAACATCACGGCCTTTGAGGAGGAGTTCAAGGACCGGATCGGGCTTCCGGCGGTTGCGCTAAGCAGTGGAACCGCCGCCATTCACATGGGATTAAGACTACTCGGC
>JAOAPL010000380.1 GCA_025462925.1 Acidobacteriaceae bacterium | reverse complement strand
TCTTCTCGCGAAGACAATTGCTGCGGTTGCTAGGTGGCACCGTCGCATTCAGTGGATTGTCGCGGTTCGCGCCTGCCTTCGATAAACCGGTTTACCCGTTTGAGGAGGTTCCAGCTTCGCTGAGCGGAATTAGCTGGGTCCACACTAGTGGAAAATCGGCCGAGAAATTTTTGCCTGAAACGACGGGAGCAGGCTGCGCGTTTTTGGACTATGACAACGACGGTTGGATGGACATTTATCTGGTCAACAGCGGCAAGTCTGATTTCTTTACACCCACAAAGCCCTTGCGAAATGCACTGTACCGCAACAACCGCAACGGCACATTCACAGACGTGACTGAAAAAGCCGGTGTTGCCGGCGGCGGTTACGGGATGGGTGTTGCCGTAGGCGATTACAACGGCGACGGCTTCCCCGACATGTACGTGACGCAATATGGGCGCAGCATTTTGTACCGCAATAACGGAAATGGCACATTCACAGACGTCACGGAGAAGGCGGGCGTCAGCGCGCCGGGATGGAACTCAAGTGCCGTATGGTTTGATTACGACAACGATGGCCGGTTGGATCTCTTCGTTTGCCAGTTCGTAGAATTTGACAAGTCGAAGGACAAGGGATGCGGGCTTTACGGCGGTGTCGGCGCGGCGCAGGTGGGTAAACCTCATTACTGTATCCCGCGTGTCTACAACCCCATGCAGAGCTGGCTTTTCCACAACAACGGCGATGGGACATTCACCGATGTGAGCAAAGAGTCGGGAATAGCCGCCCACCCGGGCAAGGCGTGGGGCGTCGTCGCTACCGATATCAACAACGACGGGCTGATGGATCTCTGCGTCACCAACGACACCTTCCCCAATTTCCTTTTCGTAAACCGCGGAGCTGGCAAGTTTGAGGACATCGGAATGTCGGCGAACGTGGCGTATAGCGGTGATGGCCGCGCCCGATCAGGCATGGGCATCGACTCTGCCGATTTCAACGAGGACGGATGGATGGACCTCCTCGTCGCCAACATCGATCAGGAGATGTTCTCGCTGTATGAGAATGGTCAGGACGAAACTTTCGATGATCGCGGGATTCCCACAGGGATCGGCGCGGGTACACGACTGCTGAGCGGCTGGGGACTGAAGTTCCTCGACTACGACAATGATGGCAATCTGGATCTATTCCTGGCCAACGGACATCCAGACGACCTCATCGAAGAACGCAACACTCAAGTAACATACAAAGAACCGTTGATGCTTTTCCAAAATACTGGAAACGGCTTTAAGAATGTCAGCGACCAGAGCGGGCCTGCATTCGCGAAGTCATTCTCAGCCCGCGGCTTGGCAGTCGGCGATTTTAATAATGACGGCGCAATTGATGTTCTCGTTGCGGTGAATGACGGAGCGCCGGTTCTTCTCAAGAACAACATCGGAACAAAAAATCATTGGCTGGGGATTCGCCTAATAGGCAAAAAATCTAATCCCGACGGCATTGGAGCACGAATCACTTACCAAGCCGGCGACCTCAAGCGCAGCCGGATGAAAGTAGGCGGAGGTAGCTATCTTTCCTCTCATGATCCGCGGATCGTGCTCGGACTGGGAAAACAGAGCAAGCTGGATTGGCTGGAAGTGAAATGGCCCCAGCCAAGCGGCGTAGTCGAGCGATTTACGAACCTGCCTTTGGATAAGTACATCACCATTGTCGAAGGATCGGGCAAATGGAGCTAGGGCCAGCGCGAAATGTTCAAAATTAGGCCTTCCATGGGATCACTAAATTAAGTCGAAGCTACAGATCAGAAATTAACCATCCAGGTCTGAATCAGGCCATGAACGACTTCAGTTCACGTTCAATCGCTTGCGAATCCAGCCACTCTCCTTCGTTAAGTCTCTTCAGGATGAGGTTTACAGCGCGTTTTCCCTCGTCGCGCGAGTTATAGCGGATAAACCCGTCGTAAAGATGTTCGCCGCGCATGGCGCTGTTGATCTCTGTCTGCTTGCTGTGCTCATCGAGTTCAGTGAAGTAGATGACCTTGTACTCACCTTCCCGACTTGAATCCTTGTAAATCTCAAACATGATTTTTTCGAGAGTAACCTGCATGGCCACAAACTCCGCTCTACCGATGCTATGAATGGAGTTCGCGCGAAGTTGGTTTCCTCCTGCTCTGACCGGTACGGAAATTGTGTTTGTTGCGCAACCCTTTAACCTCTAATCAAGGAACGCTGGCGTTTGCAGCTGTGACGTGTGTTAGTAAATTTTTTCTGCCGCTCACGTTTACAGCCAACCTCCCAAAAATAGCAATGTTCTATCTCACCATCCTGCGTCGTATCCAGCAGACGGGAGAGCTGCTGATCGATTTGCCACTTTGAGCGCGGGTGGACTCTGTCATGTCGCGCAGAGTCGTTGGAAAAAAGCAGTGACTGAGAGATTCCGCTGTCCCATTCCGAGCTCCCGAGTCGTCCAAGCGCGCTCGTCGTCTAAGCTGATTTCGCAAGATCCGTTTTGCAAGCTGAGTCCAATCCATTTCACGCCATGCCTCACGGTGTTCATCCGTGAGACACACGGGAGTTCATCATGCCAGCCACCAGAATCGATGTTCCACTCGAAAACATAAATACTCGTGTCCAAACCGAAGAGGAACTGCAACGCCGCCTCGCCGCCGAGCGCGCCCGGTTGTCGAAACAACTGAACTTAAAAGACTCACGGCCTAGTCATTTCCGACGGCCAGTTGAAAGGCCGTTCACGGCTGAGGAGCGCGGGAAAGTCACCATCCTCTTTGGCGGCCTCACGTGGAAACACGAACGGCTCATCCAAGCTGTGTTTGAGGGCTGCGGGTACCGTTGTGAGATTGTTCCTGTGCCGAACGTCGCAGCATTCCAACTGGGAAAAGAGTATGGGAACAACGGCCAGTGCAATCCAACGTATTTCACGGTCGGCAATCTCGTGCAATATCTCCAGTCGCTGGAAGCGCGAGGGATGCCGAAGCAGGAGATCATCAACAACTATGTCTTCTTCACAGCAGGTTCGTGTGGTCCGTGCCGCTTTGGAATGTATGAATCGGAATATCGGCTTGCCCTGCAGAATGCTGGATTCGACGGCTTCCGGGTGCTGCTCTTTCAGCAAAACGATGGGGTAAAGGCGGCATCGGGTGAAGCCGGGCTGAAATTCACCGTGGATTTCGGCATGGGCATGTTCAATGCCCTGAATACAGGCGACATCATCAACGAGATGATTTATCGCATTCGTCCGTATGAAGTGACGAAGGGCGATACGGATCGCGCGTTCACGGAAGGAGTTGATGTCCTCTGCAACATTTTGCGGGAGGGCGAGCCGTACGAAATTCTCGAGAGCACGCCGCCGTGGATATCCAGCCGCCTGGCTCAGCGTAAGAAGTTGAAGGACATTCTCAACTCACTGGGCAAAGTTCGTGAGCACCTCTATGGCAAACAATTTCAGGATGCTCTGCATGAATGTCGAGACCGGATCAATACGATTGAAGTGGACCGCCTGCGCGTGAAGCCGGTGGTGAAGATCATTGGCGAGTTCTGGGCACAGATTACAGAGGGTGACGGCAACTTCAACATATTTGCGTTCCTTGAGCGCGAAGGCGCTCAGGTGCTAGTAGAGCCGATCGGCACTTGGGTCATGTACATGATGTACCAGGCGAAGGCGAACGCGATCGATCGAAAAAATATTGATGCCAAGTTCAAGAAGCCGGAGTGGCACGAGTTTAAGAAGCAACTTGTGAACGAGCTGAACTTCCGCAAGAAGCTAGCCATGTTCAGCGTCGGCGAGGCGATCTACGCGCGTCAGTACTCGCGTGCCGTCGAAGGCTTAGGCGGGCTAGCTCACCACCTTGTCGATCAGAAGGAACTCGCGCGACTTGCGCAGCCCTTTTATAACCAATTCGCACGCGGTGGTGAAGGGCATCTCGAAGTCGCAAAGAACATTTATTACACGGTCAATCGGCTATGCCACATGGTCTTGGCATTGAAGCCGTTTGGATGCATGCCCTCGACACAATCCGACGGCGCGCAGTCTGCTGTCGCCAACCATTTTAAGGAAATGATCTTCCTGCCCATCGAGACTTCCGGCGAAGGCGAGATCAATGCACACAGCCGGGTGCAGATGGCCTTAGGCGAGGCGAAAGTAAAAGCGCGCATGGAGTTCGAACAGGTGCTCGAGTCCACGGGGAAGAAGCTGGACGACATTAAATCCTATGTGGCCGAGCATCCAGAGTTGCGGCGTCCGTTCTATCCCGTGCCAGAGCGCCACGGAGTGACAGGGGTGGCCGCGAATTTTGCACTGCATGTGAACGACCTGATGAATGGCAAAGCCCGCATGGCGCGCGTTCCGGGCGGAATGCCGGCATTCGCACAAGCTGCGCCGGTTGTGGCTAGCGGCGACTAACGGAGTTTAAGAGCTCGAAGGGCAATGCCCGAAATGCAAGAACAACAAAACCCACCACCGTTCCGGCTCGATGTGGAGTTGCATGATCTGTTGATGCAACCCGCGGCCAAGCCATCGGTGCCCGTACCTCCAAAGGGCGAGCCGCAGAAATTTCCCGAGCCCATCTTTCCGCAGCATCCGGAGCTGATGGATGGCGAAGACGCTGATTACATCCCCAAAGACGGCGCGCGACACTGGACCCGCGAGCAGATCCTGCACTCGATGAAGGGATGGATGTTTCCGTATTTCAAGTCGCGGATTCTGCCCGGCCAGTTCCATCCGATCATCGCGTATCTCTTCACGGAATGGAAATGCAATCTCGATTGTCACTACTGCTGGGCCTTCGACAATCGGGTGAAGGGCATGACCGAAGACGTTGCCAAGCGGTCGATTGACTGGCTCCGTTCAACCACGTGTCGTGTGCTTGCACTCATGGGTGGCGAGCCGCTGCTGCGGCCCGACTTCGCATACAAGGTCATCTACTACGCGGCGAAGAATGGGTTCTGGATCTATCTCCCAACGAATGGCCGTTTGATGCCACCAGAAGTGATCGATCGCATCGCCGACGCAGGCGTTTCGGTTGTGAATCTCGCGGTGGATGCGTATGACTTGAAGCCGGGCCTTCCCAAGGCGCTGGTTCCGATCCGTTCATATTTCGAGTACCTAGTGAAGAAGCAGTATCGCTATGGCTACACCGTCTTCTTCAACATAAACATTTGTCGCAACAATATGGACGATGTCCGGCAGCTCACCGAACTTGCGCATGATTACGGCATCGCTTGCGACTATCACGTTTGCGAAACGCCGATGACCGAGCAGTCCCATTTCACTCACCTGGACGAGAACAGCACGTTCATCACGCCGGATGATTTCCCGCAACTTGATGAGTTGCTCGATTGGTTGGTGGTGCGGCACAAGCGGGGCTACAAGATCACCAACTCTGCACAGCGCCTTTCGGAGATGAAGGAGTTTGTCCGCGGCAAGTTGCATGAATGGAACTGTCGCGCGGGTCATAACACGATGATCATTCGCACAGACGGCACGTTGGCTCCGTGCTTTCCGATGTATTCGGCAAGCTACGACTGGGGCACGATTGAAAATCACAAATTCGAAGACGGGCAATTGAAAGAGATGAAGAAGGCCTGCCAGCCACACTGCTTTTCCACACTCAACCACATTGTTGCTTTCGCATACAACGAGGCGCGCGTAATCAAGTGGCTGCTGAAGCAGGCGGTCCACGGATTTCAGGGATTGAGCGGAACTATTGAGTAGAGAACCATGAATAAGCTATCGCCAACGGAGGCTCTGTGACGCACGAGGAAAATGGAAACGGCTGCTGTAGCAACAATAGCCATAAGCCCACCATAAAGATCGACGTGAAACTGGATGACTTGATGGGCGATGTGAATCGTCGCAAGAAAAAGGCGCAGATTGAAGCCAAGCGCGCGCAGAGTGCTTCTGAGCCGTCCAAAATCGGCTACATGGTCGGTGTGGATGTCGGCTCCACAACTGTAAAGGCTGTTGTCGTTGACATCGATTCCGACCAGATCCTCTGGCAGGACTATCAGCGACACGACACGAAGCAGCCGGAAAAGACGCTGGAATTCCTGAAGCGCATGGAAGCCGAGATCGGGATTGCGCCGAACAACTCCAGGATGTTCATAACCGGTTCAGGAGGTGCGAGCATTGCACCTCTACTCGGCGCCAAGTTTGTGCAAGAGGTGACTGCGGTATCGCTGGCTGTGGAGAAGCTGCATCCTGAAGTGAATTCCGTGATTGAACTGGGCGGACAGGATGCAAAGATCATCGTCTTCAAAGAAGATGAGAATACCGGACGCAAGAAGAAGATCCCATCGATGAACGACAAATGCGCCGGCGGAACCGGAGCTGTTATAGACAAGATCAATGCGAAGTTGAAGATTCCGCCGGACGAGCTTTGCGATCAGGGATATCACGGCATCAAGCTGCATCCCGTTGCAGGCAAATGCGGCGTCTTCGCTGAAACGGACATCAATGGTCTGCAAAAGCAGGGAATCCCTCCCGACCAGTTGATGGCATCGCTCTTCGATGCGATTGTCTTGCAAAACCTGTCGGTGTTGACTCGCGGCCACACCATGCGACCGCATGTCTTGTTGCTTGGAGGTCCGAACAGCTTCATTCGTGGCATGAAAGAGGCGTGGCAGTACAACATTCCCAAGACATGGGAAGAACGCAAGGTCCCCATTCCTGACGGCGCCACGCCTGAAGAGCTGATCAAGGTTCCAGGTAACGCGCAATACTTTGCAGCCATCGGCGCGGTGGAATTCGGGAAGGATGAAGAAGAGGAAGTTGGCCGATATCGCGGGACGGAATCACTGGTTGAATACATCGAAGTGGGTCGCGCGGAAGAGAAGGCGCAATCTGGCGGGCAAGGGCTGAGCAATTCAGAAGAAGAACTGAACGAATTCAAACAGCAGTACACAATCAAGAAATTCATTCCCGCGCCGTTTACGCCGAGCACAACTGTCAGCGGATTCGTCGGCGTCGATGGCGGCTCCACTTCGACCAAGGCGGTTCTGATCTCAGAGGCTGGCGACATTCTCTGCAAGGCCTATCAACTCTCGAATGGCAATCCCATTCAGGACACCATCGACATGTTCCTGGCACTGCGTGAGCAGGTGGAATCGAAGGGCGCGAAGATCGAGATTCTTGGCGTGGGAACGACCGGCTATGCGAAAGACGTTCTGAAAGATGTGCTCAATGCCGATGTCGCATTGGTGGAGACCGTAGCGCATACGGAATCCGCGATGCGCTTCTACGACGATCCGCATGTGATCGTCGACGTGGGCGGGCAAGATATCAAGCTCATCATCCTCAAAGACGGCCGCGTAAAGGACTTCAAACTCAACACGCAGTGCTCGGCGGGCAATGGCTACTTTCTGCAGTCGACCGCCGAGGGCTTCGGGATGAAGGTGGACGAATACTCAGATATCGCGTTCTCAGCCAAGTCCATGCCACTGTTCGGATACGGCTGCGCCGTCTTCATGCAGTCTGACATTGTGAACTTCCAACGTCAGGGATGGCAACCGGAAGAGATACTGGCGGGACTCGCGGCAGTGCTGCCAAAAAACATCTTCCTAGACATAGCCAGCATTCCAAATCTCGCGAAGCTAGGCTCGCGATTCATCCTCCAGGGCGGAACACAGAAGAATCTGGCAGCGGTGAAGTCGCAGGTGGATTTCATCCGCTCGCATTTTCATGGAACCGAGCATGCGCCAGAGATCATCGTGCATGAGCACTGCGGAGAATCCGGCGCGATCGGCGCCGCGGTGGAATCGCTACGCCTGTGGCGCAACGGTAAGAAGACGACGTTCATCGGGATGGACGCAGTCGAGAACATCAAATATCGCACCACTCGCAATGAGAACACGCGCTGCTACTTCTGCAAAAACAACTGCCTGCGCACGTTCATAGATGTTCAACTCGGTGACGTGCAGAACTGGAAGCAACCGGCGTTCAAGTCCAAGGTGCCACTGGAAGCTGGCGAGCAGCGACTGATCATTTCCACATGCGAGAAGGGCCAAGTGGAAGATGTCGGCGCAATGCGAGGCATCAAG
>JAOAPL010000374.1 GCA_025462925.1 Acidobacteriaceae bacterium | reverse complement strand
GCATTCCAGCTCTCATTTTCCAACAGCTCCAGAGGTGAATCATGGCAACGGCAACTGACAGTACTTCGGCACCGGCACAGGGTTACAAATACAAACCATTCGACACTTCGACTTTTATCGCGCGCCTCACGCTGAATCATCCTCCTTACAACGTGCTTACGGTGCCGATGATGGCGGAAATCGCGGAAGCCATCGAAGGCCTGAGCTCACGGAGTGACATCAAGGCGATCCTGCTGAAGTCGTCGTCACCGAAGATGTTCTCAGCCGGCATCTCGCTGGAGGACTCGAAGTCCGATCGCGTCTTCCAAACGCTGGACGCTTTCAATCGCGTCTTCAATGCGATTCGCGAAATCTCGAAGCCGCTGGTAGTTGTGGTCAACGGACCGGCGATCGGAGCTGGTTCGGAGCTGGTGGCCTTCGGCGACATGGTGATCGCCACACCCAACGCCAAATTTGCGCAGCCGGAAGTGAAGCTGGGCGTCTTTCCGCCGTTTGCCGCGGTGATGCTGCCGCAGATGATCGGCCCCAAAAAGACCTACGAATTGATCCTCACCGGCGAAGCGCTGAGCGCCGAAGAAGCGCAGCACCTGGGATTCGTGAATCGCGTGGTGCCGGAAGCGCAACTCGAAAGCTACGTTGAAACCATCATCAACAAGATCGGCGAGTTCAGCGGACCCGTGCTCGAAGTGACCAAGAAAGTGATTGCCGGTTCGCAAGGACTGCCGCTGCATGAGGCGATGAAGAAATCACAGGACATCTACTTGAATCAGCTTCAAGCGCTGGAAGACGTGCAGGAAGGCATCCGGGCGGTGCTGGAAAAACGCAAGCCTGTGTGGAAGAACAAATAATCTAGTTCCTGGTAAATGGGGTGCGTGGTCCGCACCCCATTTGCTTTTAAGCGACGTGGCCAACAGTCACCGAACGTTTGATCAACTCATAATTGGCTTCGGGAATCACCATGCGTCCAATGAGGTCGATCTTCGTCGCGTACGGACGATTTTCCAGGATCCGCGTAGCGAGCACCGGCCCAATGCCGTTGAGGGCTATCAGATCGTGTTCACTGGCTTTATTCAGGTCGAGGAGATTACGGCCAGTTGCAATATCTCTGGACGTGACTGACCGTCGCTTTGCAAGGTAGGAAGAAGAGATTAAGGCGCCGATGCCTATCATCCCCAAAAAGAAAAGTGCTTTTTTCATGTAGATCCTCCGGAAAGAATGGGAGTGAGATGAAAAATCGCCGCTGTCCGTTGCTAGTTTGAATTAGAGCGAAGTCTTCAGGAACTTACCGATGTGCCATCCGTCCATGAATTTGAAGGGCGTCTCGCCGGTGGAATAGTGTCCGCAGGGCAGCACTTTGACGCTGTGATCGATGCCGTGCGCGGCAAACTGGTCGACGACCTGCAACGAATATTCCGGAAGGAAAGTCAGATCGTAGGTAGCGTAGATCACGAGTATCTTTTTCGACTTCTGGCGGAATTTGTCAAAGTAGTTCATGGGACTGATCGCGTCCCACGCGTGTCGCAGACGATCGACATCAAGGACCGGTTCAATCCCGGCTTTTACGTGGCGTGTGGACTGTCCGGTCCAAACGACATCCGCAAAGTACGTCGATGCGTGATTGAACGCGTTCACGCGGATGCGCTCGTCATGCGCGCTAGCGAGGAACGCGTAACACGATCCAAGGCTGGTGCCGAGGATGCCAAAGCTTTCGTATCCTTGCTCTTCCAGCCAGTCGTAGCAGCATCGCGTATCGACAACGGCCTGACGCGTGGCGTTGATGGTGCGGCCGATGTTCGGCGAGACGGCGTAGTCGGAACGTTCGGTGTCGGCGGGCAATCGCGTATCGTGGTACGGCAGGCTGAGTCGAAGGGTAGAGATTCCGAGTCGCGCGAGGATCCGGCACAGCGCCAGATAGCTGCTGGGCTTCGAGTTCCAATGCGGAAGCAACACGACTGCTTTCTTGCTGGGCTGCCTGGCTGGATACCATCGCGCGCTGACGGTGTTATTCACGGGATGCGGCGTGTGCACCGGCGATGTGAATTGCAGGAATTGCGAGGCCGATCGCTCGCCGGGAACCACGCGACTGATCAGACGAAAATCCGTTGGCTTCTCGTAAGAATAGAAGTCGTCGCTCTGAAGAAGAATCCTTTTGGTCAGCGTTCGCAGATAGCGTTCGTTGGCATCGAAATCGTCGGTTGAAGGAAGCGGTTCCGGATGATCGCCGTTGGAGTTTGTTGCCGGCCAGTCGCGTGTCCAATCCAGGCCCCATTCGAAAGGGCGAATGACGCGATTGGTGTCGCGTGTGGTCATCCGGGTTTCCCACTCGAACATGTAGCGCGAGTAAAGTTTGTGGAGCGGATGGCGAGATTTTTCGCTTTGGCGAGGTGTGGTGTCCACAGTGAATGTTAGGGCATTTCGGCGGGACTTGTCCATAGATTCAGAAGATGGCGATATCGGTCACAAACCGTGACAACCTTTGTCTCACACTGAAACTCTAAGTGTTGAATCTGGCTTCACTTCCCGCAGTGTTTGCGCCAGACGAACCCGCTTCAGAACCTCAGAGCACGGGAAAGAATCCGAAAAGTGAATAGCTCCAGCCGACAAGAACGGCAGCACAAGTTGCATCACACTGGTAAAACCGTTCGTAAGAGTGGTACATATCGGGTACTGCACGCTGAACACCGGCTTCCAGGCGAGGTCACTCTGATGGAAGGCCATGTTTTTCCGGACTGCGAAAAATGTTCCAGCCTGGTGCAGTTCGAGTTCCTGCGAGCCGTCACTAATGTAATCGTGCAAAGCGGGCAGGAGCGATTCCGCGTGATCGTTCACAGCCTCCCCGTGCTTGATGACGAGAACGAATCAGAAGCGAAGGCCGGATAGTTACTTCTTTTCACTCCACGTAAATGCGTGGAACACGTTGGTTGATGTTGCAGAGAATCTCGTAAGGGATGGTTTGCGCATGGCTCGCGTGTTCCCAAGCGGTGATTTTTCTTTTATCGGTCGCGCCGATCAAGATCACTTCGTCGCCCACCTCGACGCCATGCATTTCGGTGACATCAATCAGAGTCATGTCCATTGAGACGTTCCCGACGACGCTGGCGTAATCGTTGTGCACGATCACCCGTCCGCGATTGGAAAGATGTCGACTGAAACCGTCGCCGTATCCGACAGGCAATACCGCGATCCGCGCTGGAGCCTGCGTCACGTAACCGCCGTTGTATCCAAGAGGTTGCCGCGCGCCGACGTCGCGCAACTGAATGATCCGCGTCTTCCACGAAAGTACAGGCACCACCGGTAGCTCATGGGATGAATCCGGCGTGCCAGTGATCACGGACATGAACGGAAGATAATATCCGTAGAGGGAAATCCCTGGGCGGACCATGTTCTTCCACGCGCGCTCACGGCATACGATAGCCGCGCTGTTGCAGATGTGATAGTAGATGGGCGAAAGTCCGCTCTCAACGATAGCGGTGACCGCGTCGTCAAAGCGAAGCAGTTGGGCTTCGACATCCGGCGCATCGACCACTTCAGCGGATGCAAGATGTGAGAGCACGCCCTCGAGCATCACGAAGTTCGCCGACTTCAAGACCTGAAGCATATCCGGCAAATCACTCAGGCTTACACCCAGTCTCGCCATGCCTGTGTCGAGCTTCAGATGCACGGGCAATGATTGCGGCGCTTTGTCCATTTTCTCGGCTGCGTTTTCCAGCAACTCGATGTGGTTCCAGTCCCAGACCACTGGCGTGAGGTTGTGCTCGATAATGGCTTCTTCTTCGCCACGCCAAAATCCGCTGAGCAGGAGGATGCGTCCCGTGATGCCGGCCTTGCGCAACTCAACACCTTCGGCGCTGTCCGTTACCGCGAACCACTTTGCACCCTCGGCCTGCAGCGCGCGTGCACATTCGGGGCCGCCGTGTCCGTAGGCGTTGGCTTTGACTACAGAACAAACGGCAGCGGGGGTGACGAAATCGCGAATGGTGGCGTAGTTGTGCTGAAGAGCGGTGAGTGAGATCTCCGCCCAGGTGGGACGAGTAATGGTTTTGTTTGAAGTCACGATCGATCTGTTCGCTGCGGCGATTATATAGAAGCTGAGTCGCGACTCAATAGTCGTCGCCCGCAGGGCCGACATCTCCCGCCATGTTTTCGAAGCGGGTGCTCTTCTTGATAAATGCCATCTTGATGGTGCCGGTTGGGCCGTTGCGTTGTTTGGCGATGATGATCTCGGCGAGTCCTTCGAGTTCGGGGTCGTCCTGTTTATAGACCTCTTCGCGGAAGATGAAGGCCACAACGTCGGCGTCTTGTTCGATCGCGCCGGATTCGCGGAGGTCGGAAAGCTGCGGGCGGTTGTTGCCGGTGCGTCCTTCAGGAGCGCGGCTCAATTGTGAGAGCGCAACCACTGGCACGCGCATTTCTTTGGCGAGAGCTTTCAAGCCACGCGAAATTGCCGAGACTTCTTGGGTGCGGTTTTCATATCGCTTGCCGCCGCCCGGAGGCGCTGCAGACATCAACTGCAAGTAGTCAACGATGATCATGTCCAGCCGCTTTTGCGATTGTTGCAGGCGTCGGACCTTGGCGCGCATTTCGCTCAGCGAGATACCGGGTGTGTCGTCGATGAAAATAGGCGCGTGCGCGAGGGATTCGAGGCCGCTGGTAAGCTTGCCGAAATCTTCGCGACTGAGAAATCCGGTGCGAAGTTTGTGCGAGTCCACACGCGACTGCGAGCACAACATACGCAAGACTAGCGACTCTCGCGACATTTCCAGCGAGAAGACTGCGACGACCTTGTTATCCATGACCGCAGCATTTTCGGCGATGTTGATGGCAAAGGCGGTCTTGCCCATCGACGGACGGGCGGCGATGATGACGAGGTCCGATTTCTGCAGGCCGCTGGTCATCTCGTCGAGCTTGTCGTAATGGGTTTCGAGGCCGGTGATGCGCTGCCCGCGCTGATAGAGATTATCGATACTGCCGAAGGAGTCCTTGACGATCTGCGGGATGCCGACGAATCCCTGGTTGATGCGGTCCTCGGCGATCTGGAAGATGGCGGACTCGGCGGAATCGATGATCTCGGCTGCGGTGTCGGACTGCTCCAGCGCACGCGCGATGGCGTTGTTCGATGCGTGAATCAGGTTGCGCAGCAGCGATTTGTCTTTAACAATCTTGACGTACTGCTCGATCGATGGCTGATGAGGGACGCCGTCGATCAATGACGATATGTAAGCGACGCCACCGACGGACTCGACTTCCTTCTTGCGTCCCAACTCCTCGGTCAGCGTGATGATGTCGATGGCCGCGCCGCGCTCGCTCAACTCCATCATCCGGGAGAAGATGCGGCGGTGGGCGTCGAGATAGAAGTCGTCGGGACGAATGGACTCGGCGGCCTCATTGCAGGAGGAATTGTCGAGGAGAATGGCGCCGAGAATGGTGCGCTCAGCGTCAACGCTGGCGGGTAAACCGCGGTCGAGAGATTGGTCTAACGTCGCCAAAAAGGTTCCGTCCGAGTGTCAAAAATTTTAGGGCGAAAGTACGGCGAAAGCAAGCATGATTTCCGGAGAAGTCACACGAAATGGCTACGGCTTATTTGGGTAGCGGAAGAGGATAGTAAAGGAACAGACTCTTGAGTGGTACAGGTAAGTGGGTCTTGCTTCTGAGTAAGCTGTTAATAAAGAAAACTAGCTGTGAAAGGCTGCGGAAAACGCGGGACATTACTGCAATCGAATCACGGACGGTCGCGATTCTTCGTCGAAGTGACATCTGACCGCGTCACGGATCATCGCCTTGAGTTCTTCCATCGTTTCGGCCTGGGTAAAGATGAAGTGGCCGAGTGCGTGGGCTTCAAAACCGCCTTCCGGGGAATCTTGGACTGCAAATATGATCTCTGTCTTGCTCATCTCATAATTGTATTTTAGAGGAAGCAAGGCAAGGTCCCTCCACTACGCTTCTCTCCGGTCGGGATGACAGGGTTAGTGCAGGCAGATTGCAGAGTGGCAGGGATCCTTCGCTACGCTCAGGATGACAACAACGCAAAAAACAATCGCGGCCTGATTGCTCAGACCGCGATTATTTTGGTGGATGTCCTATCCCGTAACCGACTCAGTTGCCTAAGCCTGTCCGGGTCACGCCTCTCGCACGGTTGATCAACCGATGAGCCCCCTTCCGTTACCGGAAGTTTTACGTCAACATCGCCT
>JAOAPL010000347.1 GCA_025462925.1 Acidobacteriaceae bacterium | reverse complement strand
AGGTGTCCGTGGGCATTCCCAGGACCTCTCCTGAACGAATCTGGTCAGCGGCATACCGAATCAGCGACGGCTCCGGCTTCTCGCTATTGATTTTGACCATTTCGACGCGCACACCGGGCTCCATGATCGTAGGTTTGAGACAGTTAAGATAACACGAGGGCGCGCCTGCCGCCGATAGGCGCGTATCATTTCTCACTGAGGACAACCGACTTGGAGAGCACGAAGCAAGCAAATATCGGCCGATTGCGGCGCGTAGAGGGCCGTCACAATGCCATCGTAAAAGAACTGCGCCAGGCATTCAGCCGGAGTGAACTAACCCCCGCCGGCGAGTGCGCCATTGAAGGCTTTCGCATCATCGAAGAGGCGGTCCGTAGCGGACTGAAGTTTCGCGCCGTCTTTTTTAGCGAATCTGCCGAGCCCCGGGCGGCTCGTCTCTTGCCGCAAATCGGCGCTCATGCAGAAACAATTCTGCTGCCAGACAAGCTGTTCGCCAGCGCTGTTCCTAGCGACAGCCCGCAGGGCGTCGCTGCTCTGGCGCTGGTAAAAAGATTCACTTTGGAGCAGGTTCTCGATCATCCCACACCTGGGCCTCTGCTGGTGATTGCGGGCGTGCAGGACCCAGGAAATCTGGGCACGATCCTGCGTTCGGCCGAGGCATTCGGCGCAAAGGGCGTTCTGTTGGGGGAAGGCACGGTAAGCGCGTACAACAGCAAAGTTGTCAGGGCATCGGCGGGATCGCTGTTCCGGGTGATGCTGGCGAAAGTTGCATTGGCACAAGCAATCGATCAGATGCGTGCACGCGGCATCCGGCTTGTAGCCACCGCCTCACATAAGGGAGTTCCTCTCCCTGAAGCAAAGTTATCGGGACAGGTCGCGATATTCGTCGGCAACGAGGGTGCGGGACTGGACAAGAAGCTGCTCGGGCAAATGGATGAACTGATCACAATTCCGCATTTCGAGCGGGTGGAATCGCTGAATGCAGGCGTGGCGGCGAGCATCGTACTGTATGAGGTCTCGAGACAGCAATAATTTTTTCACCACAGAGGCACAGAGTCACAGAGCTAAACAAAGAAACTGAAAATGGCATAAGCACGCTGATTGGCCAATACGGGATTTTTCAATCGTGTTGTTTTTCTCTGTGCCCCTGTGTCTCTGTGGTGAGAAGGTCCCATGAGTCTCTTCCAAACCACCCCGAATCCAGATCGTTCGGACGATAAAACCCGTCCGCTGGCTGATCGCATGCGCCCGCGCACGCTCGACGAATTTGTTGGACAGGAGCATCTGATTGCGCCCGGCAAACCACTGCGCGCGCAGATCGAGCGCGATGATCTTGGCTCGCTGATTTTTTGGGGGCCTCCCGGCACGGGCAAAACTACTCTGGCGCAGATCATTGCCCGCATGAGCCGCGCAGAGTTCATCGAGTTCAGCGCCGTGCTTTCGGGGATCAAAGAAATTAAACAAGTGATGGCGGACGCCGAGCGGGCACGTCAGTATGGCACTCGCACAATTGTCTTCGTGGATGAGATTCACCGTTTCAACAAGGCCCAGCAGGACGCTTTTCTACCGCATGTCGAAAAGGGCAATATTCGCCTGATTGGCGCGACGACGGAGAATCCTTCGTTTGAAATCATCTCCGCGCTGCTCTCGCGCAGCCGGGTGTACGTGCTGAAGCCGCTCACCGAAGAGCAGCTTGTGGGGTTGCTGCGTCGAGCGCTGGCGGACGAAGAGCGCGGCTTGGGCGCGATGAATCTGTCCGCTAGTGATGAGGTGTTGGAACGAATCGCGGCTTATTCAAGCGGCGACGCGCGCAGTGCTTACAACGTGTTGGAAGTCGCGGCGGCGTTGGTATTGGAGAAGGGGCGAGTATCTCGCGAAGAGAGTCAAAATCCCCACCCTCCCCAAAAAACTGGGAAGGGTGGGGCACCCTCGTTAGGGAAGACGTCAGCCGCTGAGATCACGACCGAGATCGTGCAAGACGCGCTGCAGAAGCGGGTTCTGCTCTACGACAAAGCCGGCGAAGAGCATTACAACTTGATATCCGCGCTGCATAAGTCAGTGCGCAACAGCGATCCCGATGCGTCTTTGTACTGGCTCGGACGCATGCTTGAGGCCGGAGAAGATCCACTTTACATCGCGCGGCGCGTTGTCCGAATGGCCGTCGAAGACATTGGTCTGGCCGAGCCGAATGCGCTTGCGTTGTGCATGGCTGCCCGCGATGCGGTGGATTTTATTGGCATGCCGGAAGGCAATCTGGCACTGGCGCAGGCGGTTGTGTATCTCGCGCTGGCGCCGAAGTCGAATGCCCTGTACACCGCTTATTCTGACGTGCAGCAGGATGTGGAGCGCACGGCGGCCGAACCGGTTCCCTTGCACCTGCGGAACGCTCCTACCGGACTCATGAAGAACCTCGGCTATGGCCGCGGCTATCAGTACGCGCATGATCTTGCGGACAAAGTAGCCGACATGCAATGTCTTCCCGACAATTTGAAAGACCGCCGGTACTATCAGCCAACTGGCGAAGGTCTAGAGAAGCGTATTCGTGAGCGCCTGGAAGAGATCAGACGGAGGCGAACGCAGCCGCCTTCTTCCGGGACTAAAACAGAATCCAGCGGATAGCCGTGGGCATCTTCTCATGTAGGGCGACTTTTTTGTAGGGAATGTATGCCTTCCGCAAGTCCCAATACCGCCCAGCTCAACTCCGTCATCGCCCGTTCCCTGCAAAGTGAACAGATCGAGGACTTGCTTAAGTTGCAGCAGTGGGGACAGAAGATCACCTCTATCCTTGATCTGGACCTCCTGATAGATCAGGTTGTGAACCATGCCGCGGTTGCGTTTGGCTGCGTCGAGGCCAATTTGTATCTGTATGACGAGGAACACGGCGAGCTGGAACTTACATGCGTTTGTGGCTGCACGGTGTATGGGAAGGGGCATCGCCTGAAGGTAGGCAAGGAAGGGATGGTGGGGCATGCGGGTTTTATCGGCCAGATGCACTACGCGCCGGACGTTCGCGTCGATCCGTACTACATCGCGTGCGAAGAGGCCACGCTGTCGGAGGTGGCGATCCCTCTGCTCGTCGACGGCAAATTGATCGGCGTGTTTTCCGCATCACATCCTGAGCTGGACGCGTTTCCGGCTGAACAACTTCGCATGCTGCAGGGGGTTGGCGATCACATTGCGGTGGCTTTACATAATGCG
>JAOAPL010000346.1 GCA_025462925.1 Acidobacteriaceae bacterium | reverse complement strand
GGTGGCGACGGTGATCGTGAGCTCCAAGGCAAAGCCAGGATTTCAATCGACCACATTCTTCCAGCACCAGAGCGTCTTGCGGCTCATGTTGAAGGCGCTCGGCGTCACCGCATTTCCAGGGGCTGCCACATCGGCCCCGGACATGGACGAATTTTTCAAGTAGCACTGCCGCTAGCTCATCGCATTTGCCGCTGGTGAATTCGCGGAAGCAGTTCCCAATGGTAATTCCGGAATTCGTAACAGAAACTTGCGAATCGGAGGTCGGCGGAGTGGTGTGCCAGCTCTGGCGTGGAACTAATCTCCGGGTTTAACATCAAATGACCATGGAAAAGATTGAGAACACAGAAAAAGCAACATTTGGGGCAGGATGTTTTTGGGGCGTAGAAGCGGCATTCCGCCAGATTCCCGGTGTCAAAGCCACTGCGGTTGGATACATGGGAGGGTCCACCAAAAATCCCACCTACCACGATGTCTGCACTGACGAGACCGGCCACGCCGAAGTGGTGGAAGTCACATTCGACCCTAGTCAGGTCAGCTATGACCAACTGCTGCAAGTCTTCTGGGAGAACCACAATCCCACAACTCTGAACCGGCAAGGCCCGGATATAGGCAGCCAGTATCGATCCGCGATCTTCTATCAAAGTCCCGAGCAGGAATCCGTCGCAAAGGCATCGAAGCAGAAGCTGCAAGAGGCAGGGAAGTTTTCGAAGCCGATTGTCACCGAGATCACTCCTGCGAAGGAATTTTATCGGGCTGAGGACTATCACCAGCAATATTTGGAAAAACGGGGATTGTCGCACTGTTCAATCGCTTAGAGGCCAGAACGAAGGGCCGACTTTGTGGGGGTTTGATACCAATCTGGAGTTCTGTTCCATTTTCGTAACAAAATAAATTTGTTGTTTCGGAAATCGGGAATTCACTTAGGCTGCTTGCGATCGGGATCCCCGTCGGTTGCCAACCCCAGACCGCACTGACGGCAGCCGCGGGGAGCCTCGATTCAATATGTCTTCCCCCCGCCGATACTGAAGCGTATTGATTCAGCACGGAATTATGAGAGACAAAAAATGCGACCCTTGAGGTCGCATTTTTCTTCAAGGCAATGAACTGGCAACGGCGCAGTCCTTGGCAAACCCTTTGCGAATCCGTGGTCTCTCACAAAGCAGAAAGCCCACTTCATAGTTTGCGAGGATTGATGACAGTCTCATTGTGGAAGCTGGGAGGGCTCACTCCTCTTCAGCTCATGAAAAGGATTTGGAAACAGATGGACGAAGATGACGTGGCAATACGATCAGCCGCCCTCTCCTATTATTTCCTGTTGGCGCTATTTCCCCTCCTCTTGTTCCTGGTGACATTACTCGGCTTTTTAGCAGGGCCGGGTTCCCAGTTACGAAACACTCTGCTGACAGATCTGGGCAGGCTCATGCCCGGATCAGCGTCTGAATTGGTTTCGAAGACATTGTCACAGGTAAGCAGTGCGGCAAGTGGGAGCAAACTGATCTTCGGTTTGCTGGCAGCGCTCTGGGCGGCTTCGAGCGGAATGAGTGCAATCGTCTCCACGTTGAATGTGGCTTATCGCGTGCGAGAGACTCGTTCCTGGTTGAAGTCAAGATTCGTGGTTGCCGTTGGTCTGACGATCGCGCTCTCACTTCTCGTGCTCGCGGCGCTCACCCTGGTGCTCTTCGGCGGACAGATTGGAGAGGCGGTTGCCATCAAGATGGGCTTAGGAGCGGCATTCACGCTGGCATGGAAGATCGTGCAATGGTCGCTGATTATTTTTTTCATGCTGTTGGCGTTCGCGATGGTTTATTACTTTGCGCCCAATCTGGAGGATCCAGCTTGGTACTGGATCAGCCCAGGAGCGGTTGTCGGACTGTTTCTATGGATAGTGGGTTCGCTCGGATTTCGCGTTTATCTCCACTACTTCAATAGCTACAGCGCGACCTACGGCTCATTGGGCGCCGTGATCATCCTGATGCTGTGGTTCTATTTGACTGGTGCGGCAATCATCATCGGCGCGGAGGTGAACTCACAGATCGGCCACGCGACCGAGGAGAAAAAACAGCGAGAAGATCGGGCTCGCACTCTGCAATGGCGGCACCCAGCTGCGGCGTAGGCGTCGAATTTGAACTAATAGAAATCAGAACAACTGAGGAAGAAACCACAAGTGGTGCACTTCAATTTGCAGTTCGAGTCTTTGAGCCGAGATCCGCATGTAGGGCAATAGAGCATCGCGCATTCACTTTGCGCAGGAGTTGATTGCAAAGGATCAGCATCGGTTGCCACGGATTTCGACAATGGATCGTGTGGGTCCATGATGTCAAGTATGCCTTGCATCGAGGGAAAATCAAAGCCGGAATTCAATGCGGCATCCGCGCAACCGCTGCCATCCAATCGTCTCGGCTGTTATGCTTATTGACACATTTTGTGCAGGAGAAAACAAATGCAACGTAAGGGAAGCGCCGTCTGGAAAGGCGGATTGAAAGATGGGAAAGGCACCGTGTCCACTGACAGCGGTGTTTTGCGAGACTCTCAATACAGTTTTAGCACGCGATTTGAAAACGGTATCGGCACCAACCCGGAAGAATTGCTGGCTGCTGCTCATGCGGGCTGCTTTTCTATGGCTCTGAGCGGTCAGTTGGGGGCGGCAAATCTCACAGCCGACAGCATCAACACCACCGCCAATGTGAGCCTTGAAAAAACAGACACCGGTTTCGCGATCACTAAGGTGCACTTGGATGTGGTGGCCAAAGTTCCCGGGGCAGACCAGGCGGCATTCGAAACGGCGGCGAACAACGCCAAGGCGGGTTGTCCAGTGTCGAAGCTTTTTAAGGCCGATATCACGATGTCTGCAAGATTGGAAAAATAGTCTGTCAATGTAGTAGAACCGCGACTTAGAAAAGCCCTGGCGCAAATCTCACGATTTCCAGCTGGGGCTTTGCATTTGCGGCAACAGCGTTTCCACTCTGGCCATCTCACTCGCAGGCTGGGCGTACTTGGGAAACCTGCTGTGAGACTCACTATTTTTGGATTGACCCTTTCTTCCTCCTGGGGCAACGGCCATGCCACCCCGTATCGCGCCATACTCCGCGCGCTGCACCGCATGGGGCATCAGGTCACTTTTTTTGAAAAGGATGTTCCCTATTACGCAAAGCGTCGCGACTTCACCTCCTGCGACTACTGTGATCTCGTGATTTATCCCGATTGGGAAGCAGTTCGCTCACGCGCGCTGCTGGCTGCTTCCGAATCCGATGCTGTGATCACGGCGAGCTATTTGCCGCAGGGAGCGCAAGTCTCAGACGAATTGCTGGAGATTTCTCGTCCGCTGCATGTTTTTTATGACTTGGATACGCCCGTCACTTTGGGGCGACTAGAAAACGGAGATACCGATTACCTTCGTCGCGACCAGATTCCCGCTTTTGATCTTTATCTCTCATTCACGGGTGGACGTGCGCTTAATGAACTACGCGACGATTGGGGTGCGCGAGAAGTGAATGCTCTCTACGGGTGCGTGGATCCGGAAATGCATTTCCGGATCGAAATACCGAGGCCGTACCACTGCAAGCTCAGTTATATGGGCACGCACGCGGCCGACCGCCAGAGGAAACTGGAGCAGCTATTTCTTGAACCGGCGAGAGCGCTTCCGGGAGAGGTATTCGTGCTTGCGGGGTCACTGTATCCCAAGAACGGAGAATCGGGATTCGATTGTCCGCCAAACGTCCGGCGATATGAACATGTGGGCCCACAAGACCATTCAGCTTTGTATTCGTCGTCGGGTGCAACATTGAACATCACGAGGGCGGAAATGGCAGCTTATGGATACTGCCCATCCGGCAGATTGTTTGAAGCAGCAGCATGTGGGACTCCCATCCTTACCGATGAATGGGAAGGGCTCAACGAATTTTTCAGCACAGACGAGATCTTTGTAGTGCGGAATACGGACTCGGTGCTGGATGCGCTAACCTCCGGCGGTTCGAACCTGCAATCTCGAGCGGAGCGGGCGCGCGAGCGCACTCTAGATCAGCACACGGGTGATCACCGCGCCAGAGAACTGGTGAACGCGATCGAGCGCGCAGGCAGTAGGGAAAACGATTTCGATGAACAACGGGCGGAGTGGGTGAAATGATCGGCATTGTTCCTGCAGCGGGCATTGGGCAAAGGATTCAGCCACTGGGATATTCCAAGGAACTTCTGCCGGTTGGGTCGCGCGTGATCAATGGAGCCGAGCGACCAAAAGCTGTTTCTGAATATCTGGTGGAACGGATGATTGCCGCAGGAGCCGAGCAGATATGTATGGTCATCTCGGCCGAAAAAAGCGACATCGTCCGCTATTTCGCCGAGCGGGAATATGCGGCGCAAATCTTCTACGCTGTGCAGTCGAAGGCGCAAGGCCTCTGCGATGCGATCTTTCGCGCCGAGCCCTTTGCCCGGCATCATGACCGCGTGTTGCTGGGACTACCGGATACGATTTGGTTCCCGGAGAACGCGTATCGGACAGTGTTGGCGCCGGAAAATTTCCGCAATGCTGATGCCAACCTGCTCCTGTTCCCGGTGGTGAACCCGGCGCAGTTTGACGCCGTGGTTTGTGATCCGCAAGGATATGTCAGTTGCGTCGAAGTGAAAAAGCCGAGTCCGCATTCGCATTGGGTATGGGGAGCAGTGACCACGACGGGGAATGCTTTTCACGAATTGAAGTTGCTCTGGGAAGCGCGCCACCGCAGTGACGAATATCTTGGCGACTTGCTCAACGCTTACATCGCCGCGGGAAGCGTTGTCCGAGGCGTTGCGGCAGGCGAACTCTATATGGATGTGGGGACGCTCGAGGGATATCGCAATGCCCAGGACTATCTCCGGCGCACCGAGAGGATCGTCCCTGAGGCAGCATAATGGTGCGCGTCCGCTGAATTTTAACTTCGACTGCGAAGGATGTCGCGGATTTCCCGGTTGATCCGTGCCGAATCGCGGGAGCCGGCATCAATCATGTCCGCCCACTTCTTGGTTTCGGGATCTAGTTTGGACTGGTTAAGCAGGTAGCAGGCCTGCATGATGGTTTCGATCGAATTGCTCAGATCATGGGCCAACGTGCGCAGTTGCGTGCTGATGTCGGCGGGAATTTTTGTTTGTTGTTCCATTTTTGGCTGCGAAGGCAAGGGGAATCCTCCGGTGCGGTTGAGTATATTACGTAAGCCTAGTTTCTGTTGGATGGCAACTTTGGGCGACTTAGTTGTTTCAGCATCCAGATAATCTCTGGCCCCGGCGTTTGACAGTAGTCGCACAGTTTGTTTGAATAATAAGGAAGCGTAGTTCCTTTCGATTGACGAGCCTGCCGCTCGTCCTCATCGTAATCAATGTGCCGAAGTGGCGGAATTGGCAGACGCGCGTGGTTCAGGTCCACGTACTCGCAAGGGTGTGGGGGTTCGAGTCCCTTCTTCGGCACCAACTCTAAAATAATATTTTTTAATTCCGATCATTTGTGTACTGCTGGCGTTCAACCGCCGTGCGAGATGGAAACATTTGGCGCAGCATCGTTGTCGCAATCAGGAGCAGGCACGCGCTGAACGGGAGCACGGAAAAGAGCGGAAATAAAAGCGAAATTGAATTTAATCGGTTCAAGGTCTGTTCCTATGGCAATTAGAACCCCGCTGGTTCCGGATTGATTCATTAATGCCGGTAAAGAAATGTAAAGAAGATTTGCAGAACCCCCGCAACTTATCTGCGATAACTGGGTAGCGGAAAATCCCCTCTTGCTCGTATGCTTATAGATTCATGTCCACCAAACTTGATGAGATCCTTGCATCTACCCGGCGCCGAGTCGACGAGCGACAACGCGCGCGCCCACTGGGTGAGATTGTCCGCGAGGTGGAACGGATCACGACAGCGCCTCGGGGCTTCCGCAAGTCATTAGAAGTGGCTGCGGCCAATGGAGTCGCGATCATTGCGGAATTGAAGAAGGCGTCACCTTCCAAAGGAGTCCTGCGCGGCACCTTTCATGCGGGCGGATTGGCCATGCAGTTTGAGAGAGCCGGCGCCGCCGCGCTGAGCGTGCTTACGGATGAAGATTACTTTCAGGGATCGCTCGCTTATCTCGTCGAAGCGTCCGCTGCTACAAATCTGCCGTGTCTGCGAAAAGACTTCATCATTGATGAGTTCCAGCTATACGAGGCCCGGCTGAACCGCGCAGATGCAGTCTTGCTCATGGCATCGGTGCTGGCTGATCCGCAATTGCGCAATCTGTATAAGAAAGCGCGGGAGCTTGGGCTGGACGTGTTGTGCGAAGTGCATGACGAGAAGGAGTTAGCGCGAGCCATAGATATTGGCGCAGATATCGTCGGAGTGAATAGCCGCAATCTACGCACGTTGGAAGTCGATCCAGATGTCCATGGTCGCCTGGCAGCTTTGTTGCCGAAGAGTGTATTGCGCGTTGCCGAGAGCGGTATTCAAAGCGGAGCGGACATCCGTAAGCTCTTAGACGCTGACCATACGTCGGGTTATCAGGCATTCCTGGTGGGAGAGACTTTGATGAAGGCCGATGATCCTGGCCTGGCGCTGACACAGTTGATCGCACAGGCGAGTGCCCCTTCCTTGCGATGAAGACTTGGATAAAGATCTGCGGGACTACCAACCTGGCGGATGCACTGGCAGCAGTGGACGCTGGAGCAGACGCGCTAGGCTTTTTGTTCGCAGACAGCCGCCGCCGTGTGGAGTTGGAAACGGTGAAGGCGATCGTTGCGGAACTGCCCGCGAACACCGAGAAGATCGGCGTGTTCGTGAATGAGCCTGCCGAGGTTGTGATGAAGGTGGCTCGCGACGCGGGTTTGACCGGAGTGCAGTTGCACGGCGATGAGTCTCCGAAATACGTCAATGAATTGCGCCAGATCAGCGGCGATAACCGCATCAAGGTCCTGAAATCCATTTCAGCTGAAGCGGCCCAATCACAAGGGCTTGGTTCTTTCAGTGGATGCGAAGAATGTGTAGACGTTCTCATGGTGGATTCCGGGAACGTCATCATGCGGGGCGGTACCGGCCGGGTATTCGACTGGCTGCGGAGCAGTGATTTCGTGATGAGTCTGCAACAACGGTCGCCGGTCGTGATTGCCGGAGGATTGGATCCGCAAAATGTCGGTGCTGCGATCTGTCTTTTCCGTCCGTGGGGCGTGGATGTAGTCACGGGTGTAGAAAAAAAGTTTGGCAAAAAAGATCACGCAAAGGTCCGGTCGTTCATCGCTGCAGTCCGCGCTGCCGATCAATTGCCTAGTGGGGCGCCAGTTGAGGACAAACATCTGTGAGTAAGAAGACGGTGGCGAGCAATGGTTCAACGAGTGTGAGAGCGAAACAGGTTCCGGGCCGCTTCGGTATCTACGGTGGCCGATATGTTCCCGAGACGCTGATGGCAGCGCTCGAGGAACTCGAATCTGCCTACGCCAAAGCAAAGCTCGATCCGAAATTCCAGAAAGAATTGCGCGGCTTGCTCACGCATTATGTCGGCCGTCCTACGCCTTTGTATTTCGCCCAGCGGCTCACGAAGCACCTGGGCGGCGCAAAGATTTATCTCAAACGCGAAGACCTGCTGCACACCGGAGCGCACAAGATTAATAACAGTCTGGGGCAAGTGCTGCTCGCGCGTCGCATGGGTAAGAAACGGATCATCGCGGAGACCGGCGCCGGTCAGCATGGAGTGGCGACGGCCACCGTTTGTGCTCTGTTCGGACTCGAGTGCGTCGTCTATATGGGAACGGAGGACATGCGGCGGCAGGAGCTGAACGTCTTCCGCATGCGCTTGCTTGGAGCGGAAGTGCGCGGCGTTGATGCTGGATCGCGCACGCTCAAAGATGCTATCAACGAAGCGATGCGCGATTGGGTCACCAATGTGCGCACTTCATACTATCTTTTGGGCAGTGCTCTAGGCGCGCATCCCTATCCCACGATGGTGCGCGATTTTCAGTCAGTGATCGGACGCGAGGCGCGGGCGCAAATCCTGAAAGCGGAAGGAAAGTTGCCAAGCGCGATTATCGCGTGTGTTGGCGGGGGTTCGAATGCGATTGGAATTTTCTACGACTTCATTAAGGACAAGAAAGTAAAGCTGATCGGTGTCGAAGCCGGGGGGCGCGGGCTGGGACTAGGCGATCACGCGGCGCGATTTGCCGGCGGCACTCCCGGAGTTCTCCAGGGCACTTTCTCTTATCTGCTGCAGGACGAAGCCGGACAAGTTGCGAACACGCACTCAGTCTCCGCTGGACTCGATTACCCATCTGTTGGGCCCGAGCACGCGGCTCTGCATGATAGCGGTCGCGCCGAATATGTTTACGCCACCGACCAAGAGGCGCTCGATGGCCTAAAGTTGCTCTCGCAACAAGAGGGCATCATCCCTGCACTTGAATCTGCGCACGCAGTAGTGGAAGCGGCAAAGCGCGCGCCGAAGATGAAGAAATCTGAAGTGATCATCATCAATGTCTCTGGGCGCGGAGATAAGGACATCGGCATTCTGCGCGAGAACCTGACCTTAAATTAACTATGCTCACATTCAGATCTGAACCCGGTCTAGTGGTGTACCTCACCTGTGGCGATCCTGATCTCGCCACCAGCCGCGCGGTCATTCTTGCCGCCATTGACGCCGGAGCGGATGTGATTGAGCTCGGCGTTCCATTCAGTGATCCCGTGGCGGATGGGCCGGTGATTCAGCGGGCAAGCGAACGCGCACTGAAGAGCGGGACCACACTGCACGATGTCCTCGCGCTTGCTGGCGAGATTCGCAAAGCACGTCCCACTGCAGGACTGATCGTCTTCTCTTATTTGAATCCGATCCTGCGTTTCGGAATCGAGCGGTTCGCGAAAGAGGCTGCACTGGCGGGAGTGGACGGCGTACTTGTAACCGACATGACGGTTGAAGAGTCCGCGACATATTGCGAGATCATGCACTCACGCAACCT
>JAOAPL010000293.1 GCA_025462925.1 Acidobacteriaceae bacterium | reverse complement strand
CTTGCACGCACGGAAGCGATTCGGGATCAATGTGCTTTCCGAGGAGCAAATAAAAGTGTCAGAGCACTACGCGCAAGAGGACCGCGATCCTGCACGGGCTGAACAGGAAGCCGGGGCGAAGTTTGACTGCACTCAACATGGCACTCCTGTGCTGCATGGCGCTCTGGCTTATTTGGAATGTGTTCTGAAAAGTGCGCAAGACGCAGGGGATCACACCATCTTCATCGCCGAGGTCGAGGACGTAGTTGTTCGCGGCGGTCAGCCCTTACTCTACTTCGCGAGCAATTACCGCAAGCTCGGTCCGGAACTGCACTGAGCTCCATCAGCTTGGGCCTTTAAGGCTGCCCGGCTGCTCCGCCGGTCAGTTCTTGAACTAACTTGCCCGCGCCATACATCTTGCGAAGAGCCTCAGTCATGGCTGCGGTGTGGACCGCGATCGAACGGTTGCTCTCAATGTCGTAGACATAGTCCCCAAGCCGGGATTCGATGTTGCCGTCGAAAATCAGCCCCACGACTTCAGCATCCTTGTTCAACACCGGTGAACCCGAATTGCCTCCGACCACGTCATTGGTGCTCACAAAATCGAGTGGAGTGGTCAAATCGAGATTTTTCATGCCGTCACGATAACGTTGGGGCAGGTTAAATGGAGGCTGGTCGTTGAAGCTGAAAGCTCGATCGTACAGGCCGTAGTAGGTCGTCTTTGCAGGCGCCACAGTGCCGTTCATCGGGTAACCCTTCATTTGCCCATAGGAGAGGCGCAGGGTAACCGTTGCGTCGGGATATGTGCTCTTGCCGTACAGCGCAAAGCGCGCGCGGCCAAGTTGCTCGCCGGACCGCTGTTCTACGCTTTCCACGTTGTCCTGCGTCCATTTGATGAGTTCGCGGTGTATGGGGTCCAGCTTGCGGGCAAGCACAATCATCGAATCCGTCGAGGCACCCACGGCCTGCTGGCCACCCTCCACGAGCGCCTTGCGGACTTGAGGATCTTGCAGCTTGCTGCCATTCACAAGCTCTGCTGCCGCCTGCTCCGGAGTCCTGCCCCTGAGCACAATCTTGAGGAACGGATCATCGGGCCCCAGCGCATTCAGATCTCGGTGCAAGGCGCCAGTGATGCGCGCGATTTCCATATCCGGATAAATGGGAGCGGGAGAAAACAGCCGCAACCGTAACGATTCGAGTTGTGACTCGTGAAAACCGGGCAAGCGTTCGCCATCGGGCTTCTTGATTTCAGTAACGTATTCAACGATGTCGACTGCAAGTGAATTCAACTGTGAATCCATGCTATGAAAGTAGGTTTCTTTTAAGCGGGAAGTCATCTTCTGCTCGGCCGCAGCGATGTCATCCCACGCTGTCCCGTATTTCTCTTTCAACTCCGGATTGCTGGTGACTGCAGCGCGGAATTTTTCTTCATCGGCCTTCTTGTTGGCTATAATGCGCGGGTTTTCCAGACCTTGAAGCTCTCCGGTCAAGACTTTGACGGTATTCTGTAAAAAGAAAATTGTGCTGCCAGCTTCTCGCTCATGCTCGGCGCTACTGGCGGAGAAACGCTGCAGCACCGTGATGCGATCACGGTAAATTGGGAGCGCGATGGGCAGGGCTGAGTCGCGTTCAAACAGCAGTTGAGCCAATGTATCGAGCCGTTGCGTCGATCCCGGATGCCCGCTCACAAAAACCAGGTCGCCCTCATCCGCCCCCTTCGGGTTCCACTTCAAGTAATTCGGGCTGTCGATGGGCTTACCGTTTTCATACACCCGGAACAATGCCATATCCAGGTCGTAGCGCGGATAAGTGAAATTGTCCGGATCGCCGCCAAAGAATGCGGCCTGCTCTTCCGGAGCAAATACAATTCGGAGGTCGGTGTACTTCTTATAGCGATACAGCCAATACTCTCCACCTTGATAGAGGGTCACCACGTCCGAGCGCAGGCCGGTTTTCTGCGTGCTCTCCCTTTCGATTTCGGCGATGATACTTTCGCGCGCCCTGAATTGTTGCTCGGGAGACTCTGTGCCCTTAAGCGCGGCCTGAATGCGCCCGGTCACGTCTTCGGTCGACACCAGAACGTTTGCCTCGAGGTCTTGCGCCTTCATCTCCTGCTCGGGTGTGGAGGCGTAGAAGCCATTTTTGATGTAGTCGTGCTGGGCGGTGGAGTTCTTCTGCAATTGCCCGCGCGCGACATGGTGGTTCGTCAGCACCAGTCCGTGCGGGCTTACAAACGATCCCGATCCGCCATCATTCAATCGCACCGACGACAGGCGCACGTGATCCAGCCACTCCTTGGTCAAGACAAAATGGTATTTCTGCTGGATCAGTTGAGTTGGTGGATTATCGAAGGTCCACATTCCTTCTTCGGCAGAGATTGTGCCTGCGAGTAGAACGACAATAAGGATGATGCGTTGCAACAATTTTATGGTCTCCTTCTTATGAATGGTGGGCGGCAGCAGCAGCAAGCATACCGACCACGTTATTCCACCCGCAAGCTGTCAAGCATTCTCTGATACGTCGGCCTGAGAGACCCAAAATCTTTCTCCGGCGCGATGAAAATCAGATGAAGATATGTTCCGCCCGGCCCAGGCACTACTACCAGCCGGTCGTGTTCAGGCAGCGGGCTGCCGTTCTGCTGCAGCGGCGAATTACTTGCAAGGTCGACCGAGCGGCCTTCGACCCCGTTTACGTTAATCGGTCTCACGTCTCCAATTTGGCGCATACCTGGATTAGATTGCTGCAGATTCTGAATCAACTCTTGTGCAACCTGATCCGGCGACCCCGCGCTTGAATTCTGAGCCGTACTGACAATCACTCCATATGCAATAGCGTTCTCGGCCACACCCGCTTTCGGCGCGATGGTGATCGAATTTTGTCCGGAGGCCGTGCTCCAGTTGGACGGATAAGAAATGCTGAACCCGTTCTGGTGAACTTCAGTAAAACGATCGTCCGGTTTGATCTCGTCCCACGAAATATCTGTCACGATGCCGGAATTTGCGCTTGCGTTCACCGTCTGCTGCACGCTGGCTGGCACCGCCCCACTTTTGACATTTTGTCTCGCCCACACGCCCTGCTTTGCTCCATCGGAGATTTCCTGGGCCGTGTACGCTTTCACCTGGTTCGCCTCTCGTTTCGCTTCCTGAAAGGACGGCGTATCAGCTACGTACTGTTTAGGCGGCCAGGGCCGGATTTCTTTGGCGATGCCTTCGGAGCGGTTGCCCGGGTTTGGATGGTCGCTCAGAAATTGCGGGCCGCCGCCCCCTTGTTTGGCGAGTTTCTCGAAGAAATGCGCCAGTTCCATCGGGTCGTATCCCGCTTTGTACATGATGATTGCGCCGACGGAATCAGCCTGGGCCTCGTCCTCGCGGGAGTATTTGAGCAGCAATGTGCCCGCTCCAAGCTGGATGCCCACGCGAGCAAGATTCCCCAAAGTGCTCCCTCCGAAGATTCCGCCCACAGCGCCGAGTACCTGAGCGAACGTAGATCTAGTAGAAGTTGCCTGTTTCGCAGAGTGCTGCATATAGATGTGCGACATTTCGTGTGCCATCACCCCCGCGAGCTGCGCCTCATCGTCGGCGGCATTGATCGTGCCCAGGTTGATGAAAATCGGTCCGCCGGGCAGCGCGAAAGCGTTGATTTCCTTCTGCTGGATAACGTGAAACTGGTACGGCCACGAATATTGCTGCGGAATTTGCCTTTGGAGCTTCTCTCCCAGTTGCTGTACGTACCGGGTCACTGGACTTGAGTCGGGCAGCACGGGCATCTGCTTGTACACCTCTGCCATCGCCTGCTGGCCAAGTTTTGTCTGCTCCTGCCGGGACATGCTCACCGAACCCGGGTTCGGCAGCTGGGGGACGGCTGGAGTAACAGCCCATCCGGGAACGGAGAGAATGAGCGTGAGCGTTATTGCAATCGCATGGCACAAAGTTGGGTATCTCTTCATAGAGGTTCCTTTGACATCGTGCGCCCATTAAGATGCCATTGAACGGAATAGAATAACCGTATGGAAGGGAACCGGGAATTCCGGCCAGCTACTCTGGCAGAGCGATTCTTTAACCGGGCTTTCGGTTTCCTCGTAGGGCTGGGACTGAGTCCTTCTTATAACTATCTGCTTGAAGTTAAAGGCAGAAAGTCAGGGAAGGTTTACTCGACCCCCGTCAATCTGCACGAAGTGAATGGTAAGCAATACCTGGTGGCTCCGCGAGGTCGGACACAATGGGTCCAAAACGCGGAGGTTTCTGGCGAGGTCACGCTCAAGAAACCCGGTCAACGTCGCACGTTCAGGCTGCGGCCGCTCGCGGATTCTGAAAAGCCGGAGATTCTAAAATCGTACTTGGTGCGCTACCCCAGCGCGGTCCAGCGCTTCTTCCCAATTCCTCCGGATTCACCGCTCCAAGAATTCGCAAAGATCGCGGCGGGCTATCCGGTATTTGAACTCATTTCCGCGTCTTAGCCAGAGCGATTTCACCACAGAAGCACAGGAACACAGGGAAATCTTTTGACTCTTTACGGCTCGCCCACGTTTTTGTAAGCGGCAACGCTCAAAACTTGTTTCCCGGATTCCTTGCGGTTCTCTGTGTCTCTGTGCCTCTGTGGTGAACGCTCTACCTCATTCCAGCACACTGTCCTCAAGCTTCGCCACTTTCCACTTCGCCGCGGCGCGCAGGAATTCCACAATGACGGGGTGAGGCTTGCCAGGTTTCGACGAGAGCTGCGGCTGAAACAATGTCGCGATGAAGAATTTGTGGTCTGGGGATTCAATCGCGCGCGCTTCGCCCTGAGGTCCCCGCGCAACAATGGGGAATCCCGCCTCGATGACCGCCCACTCGAATTCCGGATTCACTTCGTAGTTGCA
>JAOAPL010000283.1 GCA_025462925.1 Acidobacteriaceae bacterium | reverse complement strand
CATCCGCGCAGGATCATGGTGACGCCCAATGCCAGTCCCAGGAACCATAGTCCGGACCACGGCCAGCCCACCATCAGCATGATTCCTAATACCAGGGTAATGGCGCCATCGAAAGCGGCCCACCCCCAGTTTGAGAATTTCAGGCGCGCCGCCGTTACCAAACGGAAAATTCCGATCACGGTGAAGAAGGCGGCAAAGAGCAGCGTCCATGCGAGTGCGCCCGCTACCGGATGGGTCACCACCAGCAAGCCCACCAGGACTCCGAGCACTGCGCCGATCATGTGCATGAAGAAGCCGCCCCAGCGATGCACTCGAAATGCTTGCACCGCTTCCACAATGCCGCTGATGATCATGATCCAGCCCAACACCATTACCGTGGCGATGGTTGCGGCGGGAACCACAAACAGTGCAAATGTCCCGAGAAGGACAAGAATGATTCCCAGCGCGAGAAACCAACCCCACCGGTGGCGCATGTCTTGCATCAGTAGGTCAAAATCGGTTGGAATTACGGGATTGTTCAACATATCGATTGCTCCTTTTCATCTTCATCAGGCGCTCGGCACAACTGAGTTATCATGCGGCCTTCTCAAGACGGGACTCGATGGCTGCCGCCAGATCTTCCAGTGCATAACTGCCCTCATGACGTTCGCCGTTCACGAAAAACGTAGGCGTGCCATTCACTCCACTGCGCACGCCGCTGGTGAAATCGCTTCGCACCTTCCCCGCAAATTCACCGGTCTCAAGTGAATGGCGCAGCTGCGCAGCGGAGAGCCCCAGAAAATCGGCTGCCTCAAGCAGCATGGGGATCCCAAGGCGCTGCTGATTTTCAAAGATAAGATCGTGCATCGGCCAGAAACGCCGGTGCGCTCCTGCGAACTCCGCACTCTCCGCAGCGGCTTCCGCATGGGGATGGATTTGCGTCAGGGGAAAATGGCGAAATACGTATCTGAGTTGATTGCCGTAATTGCTTAGCAGCGCCTTGACGATCGGGTGTGCTGCTCCACAATGCGGACACTCATAGTCGCCATATTCGACCAGCGTGACCGGCGCATCGTCATCGCCCAGAATGTGATCGTTCTTCGTGACTGGTACTTTCAATACGCTCATGAGTCTCGCCTTTCTTCTTAGATACTTCCTCTAACGCCTCGAGGATGCCTTCGGCACCAGGGTTCACGGCAATAGGCGAGCAGTAGCTCCAAAAGACTTTTCCTTCTTCATCCAGCACGAACAATGCCCGCTCGCAAACACCTTCGCCATACCGATACGCGCCGAACTCTTGCGCCACCGCGCCTTTGGGTTCGAAGTCGGAGAGCAACGGGAAGTGTAAGTGGTTATGTTTTGCATAAGCCGCGTGGCACCACGCTCCATCAACAGAGATCCCGACGATCTCTGCGCCGTGCTTTTGAAATTCTGGAAGGACTTCGTTATACAGCGCCATCTGGTCTCCGCAGACAGGACTCCAATCCGCAGGATAGAAAGCAAGGATCACAGGCCTGCCACGCAATTCTTTTAATGACAGGTTTTGATCGGGGGTAACGCGAAGCGTGAAATCCGGCGCAGTCGCTCCCGGACGTAAAATGTCAGCCATCAAAAATCTCCAATCAGCACGCGATTCACACTTCACACCTGCTGTCTTTTCGGCGCGCTTGTGAATCCCGCGAAGTTTAGCGAAGCTGGAATCGGCTCGCGCCTGCCAGCCCCGCTGTGTTGAGTAATCCCTTATTTTGGGGTGCTCTTATTCTTGTCGGCGTCTGCCCGTCTCTGAATGTCTGGCGGACAGGTATCAGCAATTACGTCGACTCTTGTTACCAGCAGCTCGGGCTCGGCTGTACCGGTATCCGTGCCGGTGGCGCCTGTAGGACTTTGAGCGTTTCCGGATTGCGAACCGCTATTGTTCATGTTTCCGCTGACGCGAACGTTTTTTCCGACATGCGAATCCAGGTCTTGACCACCCGAGTTCAACTTTGTCTTGTCGCCGGCAGCCGGCTGAATGTAGAAGGCGGATTCGCGACGGATCACGCAGCCTTCAACGGTCTGCGCGTTACCAGCACTTGCACTTTGGCCGCCCTGTTCTTTCGCTCCGCGTTCCCTCGACTGCATCTTGCCGCATCCGCTCGCTAATGCAATGAGGATTGCCATTGCCACTACTAATCCGATTTTATGTACATCGTATTTCCGCATAGGTTCGTCCTTTCACTTTCTCTTGAGTTCTTGCTTCCTTGAAATTGCCTCGCTTTTGCTATGACCTCGGCCGAATGTTCAAGCCGCGCGATCATTCGTCGTCCATTCAGCTTCGAAGCTGATCTCATCCGCGCAGCAGCTGGTCACATCAGCTGAGAGCAGCTTATGAGGTGCAACGCTGGTCATCGCCATCTGCGTAGCAATCTCTTCCGCTTCCTCTTGCGACTCTGCCCAGACCTGATAGACCACTTGTGTGACTTGCTCGAGTGCGACTTCAAAGTGGCGGCTCATGTTCCCTGATTTCTGGTCCTGGGATGGTCTGCAGAGGTCGGCTTACCCATTTTTATGATGTTCGGAGCAAGGTAAAAGTAGTCCGAAAACCAGTCCGAGACACGCAAGAGGAGAGCGGTTCAGTTCACGCCTGAATGGCTCGCAGCAGTTCCCGTGCTGCTCGATCTCCGCTGGTCATTGCGCCGTGTACCGTTCCATTGTGGCCGTCGAGCGCTGTAGCTTCGCCGGCGAAGAAGAGAGTGCCCTGCACCGGTTTCGCCAATGATGCAGCTGCGCTTTCACCACCCACCATGACGTAGCTGTAGGCCCCGCGCGCAAATGGGTCGGATTGCCAGTCATGCAGGTACGCATTCTTCAGGATTGGTCCTAAACGTTTCTGCGGAATCGAAACGGCATCTGCGAATGCAGCCAAAGCTTGCCGTGCGATATAGGACCGCGGCTTGCCGATAAGTTTTTTCGCATGCCAACTCGGCGCCCATGCCGTGATCAGAGGTGACTTCTCAGGAAAGGCCGTCCACAAGGTTGGCAACAACTCATCTTGCGAGAAAAGAAACGTCATCCTGGACAAAGATTTGCGCGAACCCCGCGGACGCATGCGTTCCCAAAAGCGTTCCGCGAATCGCAAGTCCACTCTTATCACTTCGCCCATTTTCAGCTTGCGGATCGCTTGCTGCTTTTCCGGCAAAGCGGGAAGGAATCTCACCGCGCCCATTTGCTTCGTCTCCGCTTGCAGCACTCCCAGCGGAAGCGTTATTAACGCGCGCGGCGCCGAGTAGGTTATGCTCTTCCCAATTCTCCGCGCATCAAGTTCCACCTTTCCTTTGTGCCAGCGAATCTGCGCCACCACCGTCTCAATATTTATCTCTGCTCCTGCAGCAAGCACTCTCCTGCACATTGCTTCCACCAGAGCTCCGTATCCGCCAATGACTCTGAATTGACGATCTCCCTCGATATCTTCTTCGGCGCGCATGCTGCGCACCAGCCAGTTCACGCTCACAGCATCGGCCCGCGCGGCGTTGAACCCTTCCACGTATCTGGTGGCTTGCGCTTTGTCCCGTAAATTGAGACGCCGCATCTTCGCTGTTTGCAGAAACGACGTAAATGAGAGGTCGCCTGACTTGCTGTAACGCATCTGCTTCAAAATGTTTTCTGTGTGCTGCCAAAAATCACCGCATGGAACAAGTCGTCGGCCAGCCTCAAAGTCGTCGGTGCACCAGGGCTCGCCCCTGATCTCGCGAATTCGCAAGCGCTCTCGCTTGAGACGGTCAAGAAGGATCGGCGGCCTGCCGTGCACGAACTCAGCGCCCAGTTCAATTGGAAATCCGCACTCCGGATCGTACTTCGTGAAGATCCGGCCACC
Organism: Acidobacteriaceae bacterium; assembly: GCA_025462925.1. Lineage (GTDB taxonomy): Bacteria > Acidobacteriota > Terriglobia > Terriglobales > Acidobacteriaceae > JAICLA01. The sequence continues at coordinate 4,599 of JAOAPL010000283.1, read as the reverse complement.
AATGCGGTCGCGTGCCTCGACGATAACCACGCGCAATCCGGCAGTGCACAGTTCTTCGGCAGCGGTAAGCCCCGCAATTCCTGCTCCCACAATGACCACATCGGCACGATTTTCCGGCATCACGCCTCCACTGCCCGCCTCCGCTCGCCCGCATCCACTCGATGGGATGCGCATTCATGATCGGCTGCCAACATTCAGTGTCAAAGCATCCTCTAATCCGGTGGCGCTTTCTGAACTTTGGCGCGAGTATCCAGGAGACCTGACTATGGGATTTGAGCAATATCACGAGCCCGCATCTGAGCTTTCAGACGAAACACGCACCTTCGCGCGCATGATCGCCTCATTGACGGAAGAGGCTGAAGCTATTAGTTGGTATGAGCAGCGCATCTCGATCGAGAAGAATGCGCAAGCCAAGTCGATCATGCTCAGTGCTCAACAGGAAGAGTTCAAACACTTTGGCATGGACCTTGAATTTCTTCTGCGCCGCAAACCCAAATGGCGCGCCGCCCTCAAAGACATTCTTTTCACGGAAGGCGATATTGTCGAAGCTGGAGAAAAAGGCGAGAAAGACGAAGACAAGGTAGCCTAGACGAGTTAGCGCGGAGCTAGCTCCCGCTCAGTCGTGTGAAAGGGCGGGCTCGAGCTGCTCTTCTTCGACGCGCTGGCCTTTTCCGCGCCAATCGTTGATCTTCCCTTGCAGCTTGTCCAGGTAGATGTAATACACGGGAGTGATGTACAAGGTAATGACCTGTGAAAACACCAGTCCGCCTACCACCGCGAGTCCCAGTGCGCGTCGCGATTCAGCGCCAGCACCGATACCTAGCGCGATAGGAAGCGTCCCCATGAGCGCGGCCGCGGTGGTCATCATGATAGGACGGAATCGCACCAGCGCTCCCTGGTAGATGGATTCCTCCGGACTCTTTCCCTGCGTGCGCTCAGCGTCGAGCGCGAAATCGATCATCATGATGGCATTCTTCTTCACGATGCCGATCAACATGATGATTCCCACGAACGAGTAAAGATTAAGCTCCTGGTGAAAAAGGATGAGCGTCAACAATGCGCCCACTCCGGCGGACGGCAATCCGGAAAGAATCGTGATCGGATGCACAAAACTCTCATACAAGATTCCTAGGATGATGTAGATCACCAGCACCGCAGCGACCAGCAGCATTCCGAGTCCTGTGAATGAGTCCCTGAAAGCCTGCGCTGTGCCTTGGAAAGTTCCTTGGAATTGTCCCGGCATCACCTTTGTCGCCGTCTCTTGCACCAGCTTGGTAGCTTCACCTAATGACGCCCCGGGTTTCAGATTGAAACTGATAGTGACTGCTGGCAGCTGCCCAATATGGTTAACCGTGAGCGGTCCGGTTGAGCGATCCAGTCGGGCGACCGCATCCAACGGGATCAACTTCCCTGCGCTCGAGCGCACGTAAAGCGTCGAAAGCGCATTGGGATTGTTCTGGTATTGCGGTAACACCTCCACAATCACGTAGTACTCGTTATTGGGCGTATAGATCGTGCTGATCTGGCGCGAGCCGTACGCCGAGTACAACGCCTGCGATACCTGGTCAGGCGTAACGCTGAGCGCATACGCCTTGTCGCGATCAACCACTACGTTGAGCTGCGGATTGTTCACCTGCATATCGCTGGTCACATCTTGCAGTAGCGGTGAACTCCGCAACGCGGCTTCGAGTTTCGGGGCATCGCGATAAAGCGCCTGCGTATCCGGCGCTTGCAACGAATATTGATATTGCGATTTCGTAAGTGAGCCGCCGATTCGTATCGTCGGTGGGATTTGCAGGAAGACGTTGATGCCCGGGATCTTCAGGAGCTTTGGACGCAGCTCCTGAATGATCTCGTCCGCGCTCATCTGGTTCACGCGGTCTTTTTTGTCTTTCAGCCGGAAGAAGACGCGGCCTTGATTCAGCGGATTTCCCAACGATGACATCGAACTCACAACGTTGGGGTCTTTTCGGACCACGTCAGCGACCGACTGCTGCAGTTTCACCATGTCGTTGAACGCGATCCCTTGCTGCGCTTCGGTGAATGCAAAGACCAATCCTTGATCCTCGTTCGGCAAGAATCCTGTCTTGCTGTAAGTGAAAAGCACGAACGTCAGCGCGATCACTCCGAACGAGATGAGCAACGTCACAAATCGGTGCCTGAGCACCACCTTTAGCGACTGGTCATAACCGTGCAGCATTCCCTCGAAAACTCTTTCGGTCGCGTTGTAAAGGCGCCCGTGCCGCTGGTGTCCGGGGTCCTTGAGGAAGCGGCTGCACAACATCGGCGTGAGAGTAAGCGACACGAAACCTGAGACCAGGATGGCCACGCCGATTGTTACGGCAAACTCATGCAGCAATCGTCCGATGATCCCGCCCATGAACAACAGCGGAATGAACACTGCCGCCAGCGAGATGGTCATGGAGAGAATCGTGAAGCCGATCTCCGTCGATCCGTCGAGCGCGGCACGGTGCGCGCTCTTCCCCATCTCCATGTGCCGGACGATGTTCTCCAGCATCACGATGGCATCGTCCACTACGAATCCCACCGACAGCGTCAATGCCATCAACGAGAGGTTATCCAGGCTGTAGCCCAGCAGATACATCACCGAGAAAGTCCCGATGATGGACATGGGCAATGCGAACGACGGAATAATCGTGGCAGAAACGTTGCGCAGAAAAAGGAAGATCACCATCACCACCAACCCGATAGTCAGGATCAGCGTGAACTTCACATCATTGACTGAGGCGCGAATGGAAACCGAGCGGTCGTAAAGGGTATCCACTTGGACGGCGGCAGGAATTGACTCTTCAAGTTGCGGAAGCAGCTTCTTTACGTTGTCCACCACCTCAACGGTGTTGGTTCCCGGTTGGCGAAGAATCGCCAGCACAATGGCGCGGTTCCCGTTAAACCAGCTCGCAGCCCGGTTGTCCTGAACGCTGTCGAGCGCGACTCCTATGTCCCGGATGCGCACCGGCGAACCATTTCGATAAGCCACGATGAGCGGGCCAAACTGCTGCGCGGTCGATAGCTGCCCATTCGAGAGGATCGTAAAAGTGTGACTGTTGGCGAAGAGCGTTCCCGTGGGGACGTTGGTGTTGCCCAGCTTCAACGCGTTAGTGACATCATCGATGCCGATCTGCCGGTTCGCCATCGCGCCGGGATCAAGCTGCACTCGCACCGCATATTTTTGCGCGCCATAGACCTGTACCTGCGCGACACCGCTGACCGTCGAGATGCGTTGCGCAATGGTGGTTTCGGCTGCTTCATCCACGTCGGAAAGCTTCATCGTGGGTGAGCTCAATGCCAGATACAGGATCGGCTGGTCCGCCGGATTCACCTTCTTGAACGTCGGAGGCGTCGGCATCTCCGGTGGGAGCTGTCCCGCGGCGGCCGCAATCGCCGACTGTACATCCAACGCCGCTCCGTCCAGGTCACGGCTGAGATTGAACTGGATCGTAATGCTCGTGGAACCCAATGAGTTGCTGGAGTTCATTGAGTCGATGCCGGCGATCGTGGAAAACTGTTTCTCCAACGGCGTTGCAACGGACGATGCCATCGTCTCCGGACTCGCGCCCGGGAGGCTCGCATTCACCTGGATAGTAGGAAAGTCCACATTCGGCAGATCGCTTACCGGAAGCAACCGATAGGCGAAGACACCAAAGATGACGATCGCCGCCATTACCAGCGTCGTCATGATCGGACGTCTGATGAATCCGCCGGAAATGCTCACAGCCCGCCTCCCACCTTGTTGGATTGGGAAGAATTGTCCGCGGGTGTATTGCTCGGGTTAACTTTCGCATTCGGCGCTACGCGCAGTTGGCCTTCAGTGATCACCCTCTCGCCGGGTTGAAGCCCTTTGGAGATGATGGTGAAATCCTGGTATGCGCCCGCAGTCACAACCGGTTTGGGCTCGGCAGTGTTTTGATCATTGACCACGTAGACGTACTCGCCCTGCTGTCCCACTTGGACCGCTTTCGTCGGCACCACGACTGCATTCTTCTGCATGGAGAGGTTCAACACTACATCCACAAATTGCCCGGGCAGCAACTGACGACGCGGATTCGGAAACGTGGCCTTCAGCTTCACGGTTCCGGTGGTCATGTCCACGCCGTTGTCGATAAAAGTAAGCTTCCCTTTTTCGCGGGGTTCAGTTTGTCCCTTGGGATTGGCCAGGACTTCCAGTTGTTGCGCTGCGTAGCGCCGCACTGAATCGATCTGGGACTCGGGTACGGAGAAAGTCACGTATATCGGCGTTATCTGATTGAGTTGAACGAGAAACGGGGTGTCGTTCGCTTTCACCAGGTTTCCCAGATTGATCATGATGGCGCCGGCACGCGCGTCAAGTGGCGCCTTGATATCTGTGTATTGCAGCTGAACCCGCGCTGAATTCACTGCTGCCTTGTCCGCATTCACCACCGACGCATCGGCCTTGGCCTGCGCGCGCTGTTGGTCCGCAAGCTGATGCGCGATCACGCCCTGCTCTTCCAGCAGGTTGTAGCGGGTGGCCTGCACCGCCGAATTCGCCGCTTGCGCCTCATCCCGCTGCATCGTGCCGATGGCTTTTTCCAAATCTGCTTCGAACGGACGCTTGTCCAA
>JAOAPL010000214.1 GCA_025462925.1 Acidobacteriaceae bacterium | reverse complement strand
AACGCATCTTCGCCGAATCCGCACCGGCCTGCGAAGCACACGTTCAATCGCATATCTGTCCAGTAATTGGCGACATGGCCGTCGGGTGCGGAAGTGATGTTGCTGTAATCGCCGAGAAATGCCGTCGGATGCGGGAATGCCGGATTCACCGTCAACCCGGAGAACCAGCGGTCGTTCTTGGTCGGATCAGAGAGCGTGGTCGTCACCTCCGCAAACGAGAAAGTCAGCGAGCCCGCAGTACCTTCTGTAGCCAACGTGTAGCCATACATGTGGTTGGCCGAATCGTATTTGCGGTCAAAGTACCCAATGCGCAGCTTCCCGGTGTTGTCATATGCTCCCCATGGCATGAACTGATCGTTCGAAACCGTCAGTGCCACCGGCGCACTCCAGGTCACACCGCCATCTGTCGATTGGCTGACGATGATGTCAGAGTTTGTGACCGCCGCATACGGATTAGCCGGAGCTGGTAACGTGCTGTTGCGCATGTCTGACCATACGACGGCGAGATGCGAAGCGTTCGTCGGATCGGCAGTGATATTGCCCAGCGACCATGTGCGGAATTGGCTATCTTGATAGGTTTGCCGTCCTTCCGCATCAATCGGGTAGTCCGTGATTCCATCAATTAAGTTTGCTACTTTGAATGGGCCAGCAACCCGTTGCCCGGTCGTAGGGCTCACCTTTACCGCTAGATATTGGTCACGTCCGTTAGTTGCGTTCTGAAGACTTTCAAATGCAACGTAAATGCTGCCGTCAGCAGCGACCGCCGGAACAGAGCCCTGGTCCTGATCGCAAGCGGTTCCACCCGCAGATCCGAGACAGAAAGCAGCCGAACCGGAAATCTGAGCCGGAGCTGACCAGGTATTTCCGCCATCATGAGTGACGGAAGCATAAATCGGCGAACTGATGTAGCTGCCTTTCTGGCCTTGATTGAAGATGGTGAAAGTGACAATGGCATTTCCATTGCCCCACGCGGTTATGTATGGCTTGTCAAGGAACTTTCCCGGACTTCCGGAGTTTCCTGTTCCGTGTGCCACGCGCACTGTTGACCAGTCCTTACCGCCATCGGTGGAGTGTGCAACCAGAACATCTGGTGCGGTACTTGAAGTGGCTCCTAGTCCTTGTGAAAACACAAACCCGAGCGTCGAATAATAGGCCCGGCCGGAGGCGTCAAAAGCGACGCCGGGATCACCCGTGAAAGTGTATCCGTTGTAAGGAATTGGATACGTTGTCCACGTAGTCCCGCCATCGAAGGTGACGTGCGCGCGGGAAAATGCAGTTTCGTTGATCGAGCCGCCTGGGGATAGACGCAACTGGTAATCATTCGCACCGCCAATGCGGTTCAGCGGATTGGTTGGGTTCACCGCGATGCTGGTCTCATTGTGCGGGGCCACTCCCTCGCAATCGGTGTCGAAGTTGTCGCCAGAAGAATTAGAGGCAGAGGCGGTGCAGATAGGAGAAGGTGGGTTCTTGAACACCGCTTCAGAAGCAGAGCCTTCGCTGAACTGCGTGATGGGCCCCTCAAACGAATTGAAATGTTGATGAGTCACCGGCAAAACCACATCTTGCGCATTTGCTCCCGTGATGACACTTGGAATTCCAAAAAACAACAGACCTGCAAACAGAGGCAGACTGGCCTTCTTGCTTCGTGCAACGGTCTTCATGTTCTTACTCCAAAAAAAGGGAATTGGAAGGAGTCTCACCGCGCAGCAGCAAGCACGAGCAGCGAGTGAGGCGAAAGAGATCCCAGCCTTTTTGGATTGTTTACTATCAAGTGATCAACGTTCAACGCTGCTTGGCAGCATGAGAGCAAATTCTTTGAGCCTGTCGTAGATTGGCGCAAGTTGGCCGGGGTGGGATCAATCCAGCTTAGGTTTTCGGGAAGATCTCTTTGGCCGCTGTCACCGTATTGCAGTGGATTGTCACCGTGTCTTCCACTCGGCGGGCGTATCCTCCCGCGTAGGTCACCATCACGGGAATCCCGCGCGCCTTGGCAACTTTGAAGAGCAGTTCATCTCGCTTTTTCAGACCGTCAATAGTCAGAGCCAATCCTCCCAACTGATCTTCGCGATATGGATCAGCGCCGGCAATGTAGCAGATCAACTCTGGCGTAAATTGCCGCAGGCCGGAGCTGAGTGCATTGTCCAGCCATTGTAGATATTGATCGTCGGTGGTGCCGTCAGGGAGGTTGACGTCTATCGACGATGGCGGTTTTATCGCCGGATAGTTGTTCGCCTGATGCAATGAGATGGTGAAGACGGAGTCATTCCCCCCAGACGATACATTCGCGGTTCCGGGTAGCGCTGATGGTAAGCGATTCAGCGAAGCTTTAGACGGCGGAAATATCGCCGCCGTGCCATTCCCCTGATGAACGTCGCAATCCACAGTCATCGCGCGCTGGATCTTCTTGTCCTTCTGCATCCGACGGATCGCGACCGCCACATCATGCACCATGCAGAAGCCCTCTCCGTGGTCGGGATAGGCATGGTGAAACCCTCCGCCGATATTGAATCCCACGCTGTCCCGCAATGCTGATTCAGCCGCCAGGATCGAACCTCCCGCCGCGAGCCAGAACGCATCCACCAGCTGCTTTGAATAGGGAATCTCCATCAGCATCTCTTCCGCCGGACTCAGTGTCCCGGTGCGCAGCTTGCGGACATATTCGGCCGTATGCGCCAGACGGATGTCGTCATCGCTAGCTGGCTTCGGTTCGGCAAAGTCGCTCGGCTCAACGACTCCGGTTGCGAGCAGGCGATCATGGACGAGCTTGTATTTTTCCGTAGGAAAGACATGCGCGCCGATGGGAAGGAAGTAATCGTCGCTGTAAACGAGCTTGAACGGCAGTATGGAAATCATTCTCCGTCACATAGAGTCGCAACTACCATCCGCAGTTGCTGAGCGCACTGACTCGCGAAACTCGAAACGCGAAACTCGAAACTGCTACTCCGTCCAGCAGTTTCCAATGCATAACCAGCAGCATCTTAATCCACTGGCGATGCGGTCCCGCTGGAGGGCAGCATGAGACTACTCGACAGGATAAAAAGCGTAGAACAAAAAGCACATACAGGATGGAATGACATTGAAGCGCGCATCCGTCATCGCTGGAGAGTCTATCCGAATCGTAAGAACGCGGCTTCGACTCCGACAGCGCAAATCGATGACTTCACGTCCGCGGTGGACGCCAGTAATGAAGAATCGCGGCCAGTAAATCCGGGTGACCTTCTGGAGATGATGGCGCGCGCGGAGTTATCGCCCCATACAAAATCCACTCCGGATCTTCCACAGAAGAGTCCCGCGCAGGAAGATGAGCGCAAGCCGATCGTTTCCATCAACGGCAAAGATGTGGACGAAAAGGAACTGGAAAACGGCGGGAAGAAAGATGCGAGCGCCGCTTAGCAACCGCTTCTCGTTTTATCCGTTTTGATCTTTCTTTCATCCGCGGTTAAACGTTTTATTTTGGACTAGCGTGCTTCTTGTCCGCCTGACCCACCACAGCCTTGAAACCCTCAACGAACATGGTCTGGTCGCGGTCCGGGCCGGTCGAAACCATGCCGACCTTCGCGCCGGTCTCTTTCTCCATGAATTTCAAGTAGCTCTGCGCCTTCGCAGGAAGCTGGTCGAATTCCGTAATGCCTTCGGTCGATGTCATCCATCCCGGCATCTTCTCGTACACGCATTCGATCTTGTCGTAGCTGCCGGAGTCGGCAGGAATCTCGGAAGTCTTCTTGCCGTTGATCTTGTAGGCCACGCAGACCGGAATTTCCGCGAGTTCATCCAGGATGTCCATCTTCGTAACCACCCACCAGGAAATGCCATTGATCATCGCCGAATAGCGCAGCAGCGGCAGGTCAACCCATCCGCAGCGTCGCGGACGCCCGGTCACTGCGCCAAACTCGTTGCCGCGCTTGCGCAGGATGTCGCCCATCTCATCATGGATCTCAGTCGGGAACGGCCCGCCGCCAACACGCGTGCAATAAGCCTTCGTCACTCCGATGACAGTGTCGATCGCGGTCGGCGCGACTCCCGTCCCGATGACAGCGCCGCCCGAAGTCGCACTCGACGACGTGACAAACGGATACGTGCCGTGATCAATGTCCAGCATCGTCCCTTGCGCGCCCTCGAACATGATCGATTCGCCGGCATTCAGTGATTTGTTCAGCAGCGCGGCAGTATCGACAACGAACGGACGCACCTGCTCGGCGACCTCAGAATATTCCTCAAACATCTTGTCGGCATCGAGCGGCTCTGAGTTGAACAACGCGTGCGCGATCATGTTCTTCTCGCGGCAGGCGTTGGCGATGTGCGATCTCAGCAAGTCTTTGTTCAACAGATCAACAACACGCAGACCACGACGCCCCATCTTGTCTTCGTACGCCGGCCCGATTCCGCGCGATGTCGTCCCGATCTTCACCCGCCCCGGAGCGTTCTCCGCAGCCAACTCGATCATGCGATGGTAGGGAAGGATCACCTGCGCGCGATTGCTGACGAACAGATGCCCGTCCACTTTCACGCCCATGCCTCGCAGGCTGTTCACTTCTTTCATGAACGCGAATGGGTCAAGCACCACGCCATTGCCGATCACGCTCTTGCGCCCCTCGCGCAGAACTCCGCAGGGGATCAATTGCAGGACAAACTTCTTGCCCTTGATGATCACGGTGTGCCCGGCATTGTGTCCGCCGGCATAGCGCGCGACTACGTCGTAGTTCTCTGAGAGCACGTCAACGATCTTGCCCTTGCCCTCGTCGCCCCACTGCGCGCCGACAATGATTGTGGTATTGCCTTTTTTCATGCTGAACTTTCTTGTGTTGCACAGCCGCCCTCGGCTGTGACCGTTGCAAATAGAAGTCTCACACCCACACTCCGACCCCTAGTTTCTATACTTTTGAAATTTTAAGGGTTCAGTCGAACGAGCGGTGTGACTTTCAATGATAACGTGACACGGATTGCCCTGCAATCCCTTCCTCAGCCTGATGCTATAGTTTTCTCAGCTTCCGTGCCCGAACTCCCCGAAGTCGAAACCATCGCTAACGGACTTGACCGCCGTGTCGCCGGCGACCACATAGATTCCGTCTGGCTGGGCAGCAAGCCCGAGCCGCTGAAATCTCCGGCGAAAGAGATTGCCAAGACGCTCGAAGGTACGCGCATCGAGAAAGTGCGGCGAGTGGGCAAGCACATCGTCTTCGATCTAGCATCGGGCAAACAGCCCGCGCAATGGATCGTCCACCTCGGCATGTCCGGACGCCTGCTGGTGACTGAAGCCTCGGCCGACATCGCGCCTCACACTCACGCCATCGTAAAACTTTCTTCGGGACGCGAAGTGCGCTTCGTCGATCCCCGCCGATTCGGACGCCTGTCCGTCACTCGCGCCGATAAAAATGGAAAGCCCGCCGGATTCACCGGCCCCGGCTCCGAGCCCCTCGGCATCGACTTCGACTTGTTCGTCAGCCTCTTTCGCAAACGCAAGACGCCGATCAAGGCCGCGCTTCTGAACCAGAAACTCTTGCATGGAGTTGGCAACATCTACGCCGATGAATCCCTCTATCGCGCCGGTATTCGTCCCCGGCGTCGCGCCGGCCAACTCACCCGAGACGAACTCAAGCGACTCCACTACGCCGTTCAAACCGTCTTGCAAGAAGCCATCGCTCTCGGCGGCTCTTCCGTCTCCGACTACGTCGATGCCAGCGGTGAAGAAGGATTTTTCCAACTCCAGCACCGGGTTTACGGACGCACCAACGCCTACTGCTACGTCTGCAATACCCCGATCAAGCGCATCGTCGTCGCCGGCCGCGGCACCCATTATTGTCCCAAGTGCCAGAAGTAAGATTTACATCTCGAACGCAGCGAGGTATCCCTGCAGAACCATTTTCGGGTGGCGCAGGCCTTTAGGCCTGCAATAAGGCCACAAATGGCTGTCGGCTTTAGCGGCTGAGGTAAAGATTCCTCCCCGCATCCTCCTGGCACTCAATCACTTACCTCTTAACCTCCAGTTGACCTCCGTTTTACCCGCAGTGCATTGCCCAAAGCCGTTCATCCCCATCACACTCCATCGAAATTTCTACCGGAGCGAACAATGTCCAACTTCAAAGACGCCAAACGAGAGCACCACAGCTTCCTCGCCGCCGCGGAAAAACGCGCGCTGATTTGGATCGCTTACCGCATTCCTGACTGCATCAGCTCTGACCACCTCACCGCACTCGGATTCCTCGCCATGATCTTCGCCGGACTCAGTTACTGGTACGCCCGCTGGAATCGATGGGCGCTCCTCGCCGTGATCTTCTGGCTCGCCGTGAACTGGTTCGGCGACAGCCTCGATGGCACGCTCGCCCGTGTTCGCAACCGCCTTCGCCCGCGATACGGCTTCTACCTCGACCACGTCATCGACGCCTTCGGTATGACCACCCTCTTCTGTGGCATCGCCGCCTCGGGATACATGAGTTGGCCGGTCGCAGCGGCATTCCTCATCGTCTACTTCATTCTCTGCATTGAGATTTATCTCGCCACGTACACCATCGGCGTCTTCCATCTGTCGTTCATCGGCTTCGGGCCAACCGAACTGCGGATCGTCCTCGCGACAGGCAACATCGCGCTCTTCTCGCACTCCATAGCGCACATCAGAGGACACGCCTTCCTGCTCTTCGACGTCGGCGGCGTCGTTGCGACGATCGGAATCGCAATCGTATTGATTGCCGCGACTCTCAAACACACGCGCATGCTCTACCTCGCCGAACGGCTCGCACCAGCAACGCGCGCAGAAGGACAGAGCGTCGCATGAATAACAATCTCCTCACTCGATGGTTGCGCTTCAACGCTGCTGGCCTGGTTGGAGTCATCGTCCAACTCGCCGCGCTTGCCACCCTCACGCATATCGCTGGATTCACCACTCTCACCGCGACCGCATGCGCCGTCGAAGCTGCCATCCTACACAACTTCATCTGGCATGAGCGATACACCTGGGCAGACCGCACCCGCGGCGCGCCGCAACTTGTGGTGAGCCGCCTGCTCCGCTTCAACCTCAGCAACGGCGCCGTTTCGCTGCTCGGCAATCTAGTCTTGATGAAGCTGCTGGTCGACGACGCGCATCTTCCGCTGCTTCCTGCCAACCTGATCGCAATCGTCCTCTGTTCAACCTTCAACTTCTTGCTCAGCGAATACGTGGTCTTCGCGCCGAAGCTGCCGAACCTTAGCCCTTGATCTTCTTTGTGAACCTTAGTGCTCTTTGTGTCCTTTGTGTTTCAAGATTTTGCTTTCCTCTGCGCCCTCCGCGTCCTCTGCGGTGCAAGACTGGAAATCGCCGCGCGAACCTAGTACTCTTGCTTTCCCATGTCACGCTTTGCTATCGGAGTCGACCTTGGCGGAACCAATCTCCGCATCGCCGCCGTTGGAGAAGACGGCCAGATCCTTGAAGTCATCACCACCGGGACCGAAGTCGCACGCGGACGCGGCCTCGTCCTCGACGAAATGTG
>JAOAPL010000208.1 GCA_025462925.1 Acidobacteriaceae bacterium | reverse complement strand
ATCCGCGGGAGACAAAATCCAAATACAGCTGCTGGTTCCATTCCAATCCGGGAGGAAAGAGCTTGTCGCCGGTGATCCCGATCAGTTCAGAGGCGTTATATCCCAAGAGTTCGCAGAGGCCGGGGCTGGGATGCAGCCAATGGCGGTCGGCGGAAAAGAATACGAAATACTTCTGCCCGTCGGATTCTGGATGCTTGTAATCAAGCGCACACTTAGGACTAGACGCCGGAGCGAATGACATAAAGTCTCAATCTTTGACTGAGGGTGGTACAACAAGGGTAGCAGAACCTAAAGCGCTCCATAAAGCACGAACTTGTGACAGGTCTTTGAAATACTAAGGACGACGTTCTTGGGATTGCGCTGAAAACATCGGAAGGTGTCGGCGACGCCCACTTTGCCGGGGCCTGTTAAGGTCACTGAGGCGGTATGAGAGTTGGCGGTATTGATTGGCCACATCCCGCAGCTTGCGGCCGAGTTTACACAGCTCCTGTGATTGCAATCGGGTGTTTCGAGCAGCTTCAATCAATTCCCGCTGATAGCTTTCCATATCTCTCCCCTCATTTAAGTATTTTTTCAAATATTAGGATGGTAGAAATCTGATGTCCAGATGGAAGGCCTGCAAGATTTTTACCGGGGTATTCTGAGCTCATGGCGCAAGTTGCCGTGCGTGAGTCTTGGACAGGTGACATAGAATCCTGTCACTTTCATGGCGAAAATCCTGCTACTGGCATACGACCGTGGTTTGCTAGTCACACGGGAAGCTTTGCTCAGGGCGCAAGGGCACGCAGTTGTTGGTGTCCTGGGTAATGGCGAGGCCCTGAAGGTGAGCGATGAGGAGCTAAACACCGTGGACGTGGTTATTGTGGGCTCGGCAGGGGCTTTCTCCTCACGAGCAGAAGCGGTGCAGCATTTCAAAAAAAGGAAGGCAGACGCCTTTGTATTGGCATTGCGCACCAATGGTTACGATTCTCAGGTGCAAGGAGCCGACCTGAATCTCTCCGTCGAGAGCCCGGAAGAATGGCTGAAAGCCGTTTCCGAAGCAGTCGCCTCAGCTTCCGGTAGACGCGACTAGGAATCCACAATCACGTTCTGATTCCCACCTGAAGAATTCCAACATCCTAAGAAGATCTCCTGCGCTTAGCCAAGTCAATCGCCTTGCGAAGGTTTTCGTTCATCTGCATGGAACAATTTAGCAGCCGCCTTGCTTCAATCTCCAAACGATGGGCGTTCGCGGTGAGGTCTTTGGCAGGCGAGTCACGCAACACCTTTGGGCCGGACATGGTGGACAAGAGAGGACGCGTCCGGAACCATTCGTCGATCTCCCGCCGAGATGAAACTACTGCCGATTTATTGCGAGGATCGGGACGTTGCACGGGAAAACCAAACTCGTGTTCCCATCGTTGCAATGTGCGGATGCCGCGTCCCGCGTATTCTGAGATCTCTTTCCAAGTGTAAAGAGCTCCGATGGGCAGCGAAGCACTCTGTGGGCGCTTCTTAGCTGCTTCGGACAATTTTATGGGAAGCCGTGGACTACCAGGCTTTGCCGTGGATTTGCGCATGGAACAACTCCTTGCGCACAAACCGTCTTACAAGTCCCCGGACTTGCTAAGGATTTGCGCTGGTTCGTTTGGTTACGCGTAAACCCAAGGTACTCAGGGCTTTGCGTACCGCACGGAGTATTCTCTCCTAAGAACTCGGTAGATAGTTACTTTAGGACAATACAATTTTGGGAATTTGGACATATGGCGCAGGTTGGCGCATAGGCAAGGTCCAGGGTTCCGTTGTGCAGATCGTCGAATTCATTGCAGAAACAAGAATCTCGGAATACAACGTGAGCGCGGGGGCGGGATTTCTAAACAATCAGAGCAGCTGATTCAAGGAGCCTGAAGTACTGCGGGTCGCGGGGGAATGGGCGCATGTCACGGCAGAAGTCATTGAAAGTGCGCGAGATCATGACTGAGAATCCATCGACGGCGGAGATGGAGAGCACGATCGAAGAGATTGCCACGATGATGAAAGAAGAAAATGTCACCGTCATACCCATTATCGATGAAGACGGGGAGCTGATGGGCCTGGTGACCGATCGCGACATCGTGGTGCTGTGCATCGCAGAAGGACACGATGCTTCCGATTGCCGGGCGGAAGACATCATACGCGCGCATTTGCGGCATGGCGCTGCGCATCTGCAGAGTGCGAGTCCGGAGATGGACGCGACGGAAGCTGCCCGGATCATGTCAGAGTACCAACTGCGAAACATGCCGGTACTGGAGCAAGGACGATTGGTGGGAATGATTTCGTTGGGCGATGTTGGGGTGAAGAGCGGTAAGGAACGTGATCGAAACAGGAATCGACCGATACCGCGAAAGAAGGCTAGTTAGTGCAGAGCATTGCGATTGCGATGAAGTTGCGAAAGATCAATAAAGTCGAAAGCTGACTTCCACATACATCTGAACGGGAATCGGCTGGCCATTTCTGGTGGCCGGCTCGAAACGCAATTGCGGACAGCGGCGAGGGCTTGCTCGAGTCCCATTCCCATCGAACTGTACACGCTCTCGCGTTCGATCCGTCCCTGGGCATTCAGCAAAACCCAGAGCGTAACAGTGCCTTGGTGGCGAGCTTTTCGGGCAGAGTCTGAGTATTCCGGATCAGGCACATAGATAGCGCGAGGAACGGTCACACCTCCGTGTCCGGGAATTCCCACGTCACCGTTGCCGTCGCCGACATTATTACCCGAGCCATCGCCGACTGTGTGGCCGTCGCCTGTCCCATTTGATTTAGTGCCGTTGCGTCCCGTGGGACTGCCGATATCTCCGGCGAGCCGCACGTGCGGAGGGCTGATAATTGTTTCCATCACAGGCAGGAGAGGATTTGCGGGTGCAAGTTCAACCTGAGGCGGCGTGATCTGAGTCTTCGACGTGGGCGGTGCAACGCCGATGCTGGCTGGCAACTGCTGATGCCTGCCACCCCCGATATCGCTTCCAACAAATTGAAGGGCTTCTACTGGGATAACAACGACACTGGGCTGGATTGAGGTAATCAAAGCGGGCTTGGCGATCACAACCGCCGCCACCACCGCTATTGCCAATGTGTGAAAGAGTAATGAACGGGCGAAACTGGGATAAGTGGATTCGGAGACGGTGGATTGGCCAAAAATGGTGTGAATCGCTGATGCGCGGGAACCCGCTGAAGCCGAAGGCGAAGTTGTGTTCAAGGTCAACCTCCAGGCTTGCCCAATCTGCCAGGTGGACTAGTAAAGATTGAAGTTCACTTCGACATTGATAGCAACAGACACGGCCTGACCATCTTTCTTGGCAGGTTCAAAGCGCCAAGTGCGAACGGTCTCAATCGCCTTCTCATCAAGACCCAAACCGAGTTGGCGAACGATCTTCACGTCACGAGGGCGTCCGTCAGGGCCGATCACCAGCGCTAGAACTACTACGCCCTGGTATTTTGCCTTGCGCGCCTCTTCCGAATACTCGGGTTCAGGAGAGTAGATAGCACGCGGGGCGCTCACGCCACCGCCGACCCGGAATACGCCACCGCCTGTGCCCGCGCCAAAACCGGGACCGAGTCCTCGTCCTGCGCCGGAACCGATGCCACCCCCAGAACCGGAGCCGACTCCACTGCCTACGCCGGTGCCGTTGGACATGATCAGCGCTGCAGAAAGCGGGTCGCCGACTTGCGTCTGCGAGGTCGGCATTTTCACGATAGGCGGAATCATGATCGCCTGTTCCACGGCAAGTTTCGGATCAGGATTCTTGATGACTGCAGCGGGCGGAGTGATCACGTCCATCTTGAACTTCGGAGGCTTGCCCTTGGAGGCATCGAGTTTGC
>JAOAPL010000232.1 GCA_025462925.1 Acidobacteriaceae bacterium | reverse complement strand
GGATTGGCGGGAACATTCACGTTCACTGAAACTGTGTCATCGCTGGTTTGAATCACACTGGCGGTATTGGAACCTTTATTTACGACTACGACTTTGGTGGAATCAGTTGTGGAGTCGATGGAGACGGGCGTAGTCCCAACCGGAATCGTCTTGGTGACTGTCTTACTCAATGCGCTGATGACGCTTACTGAGTTGCATCCGGAATCGGCCACGTAGGCGCGAGTTCCATCGGCAAGCACAGTGATGGAGACCGGCTTGGCAGGACTGGCGCAACCTGCGCTCACAAGGCTTATCGTCCTGACGTCTGCAAGGTTGAGCGCGTTGATCACCGTAACGGTGTCCGCGCCGGAGTTCGTTACCCAGAGCAGACTGTTAGCAGTATCGAAAAACGCGAAATTAGGTGAAGCGCCTACGGCAACATTGGTCACCGCATTTGTATTGGTATTGATGACAGAAACGCTGTTGCTTCCCTGGTTCACCGCGAACACCTGAGTGTTGTCTTTACTTACCGCCAGAAAGACAGGCGAGCTGCCAACTGCGATCGGATTAGGCTGACCGGGTACTGAGGGCACCACGCTGTTGGAAGTCGGCGCGATCACCGTGACAGTGTTGTCTGCCTGGTTCGCGACATAAAGCCTTTGCCCGTCTGAGGTCCCCGTCAGCGCAACAGGATTTGACCCCACTGGAATGTCAGTAACACGCGTTGGAGTGCCTGAAATTGAAACCACTCCGACCGACGATATTCCGGGTTCCGCCACAAATACCGTATTCGGCACATTGGAGAAAACGAAGCTGGGCCTGGCTCCGGCAGTCAAAGTGACTGAGCCTGCGGGATTTGCATTGATCGCGGCAAAGGTGGAATAAAAATTGATGCTGTCGTCAACGCTGTTTGCCACAATCGTGAACTGATTTGTGCTTACGAAAGTGACATGGACCGGGCTGCGGCCAACAGTGACTTGGGCCACAACTGTGTCGCCGCTGGTGTCAATGTGCGTGGTGACACCGTCGACGCTTGGTCCAGCGTTGGAAACAACCACCGCATTCGCTTGCGCGAGTGGCTGTCCGCCGGGTTGGACGATAGGCAGCGCTATGGGACGAAAGGTGTCCCCGCAACCGGCTTCAAAGAAAACAGACAACACGATGGCCATGAACCCGGCCGCGTACCGAACCCTCATTACTGCTCCAGGAGTTCCCAGTGAATTTTTATATGGATTGCGCAAACAGGTATTGTAATTAGAAGCAGCCTTCTGCGCTAGTGACGCGGGATGAACCGACGAATGCGCGCCTTATGCGGCCCTCTTCGGGCGTTTGCCGCGGCCCGCGGGTGCCGCTTCCGTCTCAGGTTTCTCGGCGGCAGCAACGCCAGCGCGTCCAGCAGGTTTCTTACCTGCTTTCGCGGCCTCGGGCTGTTTTCCGCCGCGGCTGGCGGTTTGGGCCAAGCTCTCCTTCAACGCGGCCATTAGATCGACGACGGGAGCCATCTTCTGCGGCTTCTCTACAGGCGTAACTTCCTTGCCTTCCAATCGGGCTTCGATGAGTTTCTTTAAGTTCTCCTGGAAGGTGTCGTGATACTTTTCCGGCTGCCAGTCGGCGGAGAGTGCTTCGATAAGTTGATAGGCGACCTTCAACTCCGCGGGCTTGAGTTCCACGTCGATCTTCCCGAAGCCTTCCACCTCGCGCACTTCATTCTTGTAGTACATGGTATGCAAAATGATCCCGCCATTTTTCGGACGAAGGATCACAGTGTATTCGCGGTTGTGCATAGTGATTTTGGCGATGCCAAAAAAATTGCTTTCCTCCATCGCCTTTTCCAGGAGCGCGTAGGGGCGGCGTCCAGCCTCTTCCGGCAGAAGATAATAGGACGACTCGAAATAGACAGGATCGATCTCCTCAGCGCGCACGAATTCGAGGATCTCCATTGCCTTGGCCGTCCGCGGCTCGATCTTCTTGATGTCTTCCGGCTCGATCACCACGTACTCGCCTTTGCGGAATTCGTATCCTTTAACGGTCTCACTGCGCTCAATGGGCTTGTCTTCCGCAGGACAGACTAGTTGCTGCTTCACCCGAACGAGATCGTCCCGATGCAGCATGTTGAAAGAGATGTGCTCGCTCCGCGCGCCGGCGAAGAGACGCACCGGCATGGAGATAAGTCCGAAGGTGAGATATCCAGTCCACAGCGACGCCATTGAGAGTTCTCCGCGGGCGGCAAGGCCTGATTTCCACGGCCCTTGCGACCTTTGATAGGATGCAAGCCTACTTGGGATTGTTGACTGATGAGGGGCATTCCTGTGTCAAAAGCACAGCGCGTAAGCAGAAACGATGTTCTGGCGCTTTTTGCCGCAGCAATAATGCTGCTGGTCCTCATACGCGTGCATGCCTCGGGTGTATTCAGCCCAACTCTTCTGGACATCGCTGTGCCGGTCGGTTTTGCGGTGTTTGCGTGGCTGTTGAAGGGTGTGGATATTTCCGGCGCCCTCACAGGCGGGACGGTTGCGTTCATTTTCTACGCATTCGCTGGATGGCGATTGTTTGTAATCTTGCTTGTGGTATTTGTGATCACTCTCGCTGCCACAAAGATCGGCACCGCACACAAGAGGGCCGTCCAAATTCGAACGAGCTACGGCCGTAGCGGATCCCAGGTGATGGCAAATTTATTTGTGCCGACGGTTTTCCTTTTGCTCCCGGACATTGTTGTTCTTCCGCACGTCGCGCTAGGAGCGGCAATTGCTTCGCTGGCAGAGCTGGCGGCGGACACTGTTTCCAGCGAAATCGGCGAGGCCTTCGGACGTCCAACTTACCTCATAACGACTTGGAAGCTTGCGGAAACGGGAGCCAACGGCGGATTGAGCCTACTGGGAACTGTTGCAGGAGCAATTTCTGCTCTCGTCGTTGCAGCATCTGCGTTCGACCTTTTGGGTCCAAGGGTGTGGCTGTGCGCAATCGCTGGAGTAGCAGGAATGCTTATGGATAGCTTTCTAGGCGCCACACTGGAAAACCGTGGATGGCTGAACAACGATGCGGTGAACTTGCTCAGTACAGCTTTCGCCGCCCTCTTGTATTTTGCTCTGCTGCAGTAAACGCTTCTAGTCTTCTGCGCCCCAGCGAAGCAGCGTGGCTCCAACCGTGAATCCCGCTCCCACAGAAGCGAGCAACACCAGACTTCCCTTCTTCAACTTGCCCTGCTCACGCGCCGTGCCCATCGCCAGCGGGATTGTGCCCGCAGTGGTGTTTCCGTATTCGCCGATGTTGATGACCACCTTATCCTCTGGCATTCCCAGGCGCTCGGCTGCCGACATGATGATGCGCCGGTTAGCCTGGTGCGGAATGAACAGATCAAGGTCGTGGCCTGTGAGCCCATTTCGCTGCAGCAGTTTCTCTGAGACCTCCGCCATCTTGCGAACGGCGTACTTAAACACAGCCTGACCGTCCTGATGAACGTAGTGCATCTTTTTGTCCACCGTTTCATGTGAAGACGGATGCTTGCTTCCGCCAGCGGGCATGTAGAGGGAGCATCCGCCAGAGCCATCGATCTCATGGATGTAATCGATGAAGACGTTGGGATCGCCATCTTCCGCAGGTTCCACCAGCACCGCTCCTGCACCGTCGCCGAAGATCACACAGGTAGCGCGGTCCTCATAGTTGATGATCGAGGACATCACGTCCGCCCCGATAGCCAGTACTTTTTTGTGCGCACCGGTTTGAACGAACTGCACCGCCGTCTGCAAGGTGTAGAGGAAACCGGAACATGCGGCGGAGACGTCGAATCCCCACGCTCCCTTTGCGCCCAACTTTTCCTGCACTAGGCATGCCGTGGAAGGAAAGAGCATGTCCGGAGTCACAGTGGCGACGAGAATGGTTTCTATTTCTGTGGGAGCGATTCCCCGCTGTTTGAGAATCGCATTTGCAGCTTCAAAGGCCAGATCTGAGCTGGCGACTCCTTTGTCAACGATGTGGCGCTCACGAATCCCGGTACGCTCGAGGATCCAGTCGTTGGTGGTATCGACCATCTTTTCCAGATCGTCGTTCGTGAGCAGGCGCGGCGGAACGTAAGTGCCCAGGGCGGTGATTTTCGCCCCAACCAAAGGTGTCAAATGAGTTCTCCCTAAGAAATGATGAATTATTGTGGACTATGCGAGCGGGAATTGTCTAACAATTCAGAGTAGCGAACCCGGCCGCTACATCGGAAAAAGTAAAAGCCAGGTACCGGGTGGCCCACTGCACTCGCACGAGCCCGTTACCGTTGCTTCCTTCCGGACCTGGCGGGATTGGCGGGATTGCGTCGCGTGGGACCCAGTACCTGACCCATTTCATTTTAACATCGAGTGACTGACCGACTGAGCGGGAGCTTGTATCAGCTAAAATGCCTGCGTGGCCGCTCCCAGCCCAACTCGTCCTCCAATCGGACCCGTAAGCCCGATACAAAAACAAGTCGAGCGATATTTCGAGCTATCGCTGTTTGCGATGATCGTCACCGGGTTCGTTGCGCTCGCGGGCACCGGACGCTTGGATCCCTTTTCGTTGTTGTTCGTTCTTGCTGCTCTGGGATTTCGCGCCTACCTCTTTCTGACCGGCAGAACGATCGCGCTTTCCGTGCAGACGACCTCGCGGTTGACCGTCGCATACGTCTTCTTTTATTTTCTCGATTTCTTTTTTGTCTCGGGAAACTTCGTGGTCGCCACCGTTCACCTGGTGCTGTTCATCATGGTGGTAAAGCTTTTCTCCGTACAGCGCGACCGCGACCACGTTTATCTGGCCGTCATCTCGTTTTTGATGATTCTGGCCTCTGCCGTCCTTACCGTGGACAGCTTCTTTCTGGCAGCCTTCTGCGTTTTCCTGCTACTGACGGCGACAACGTCCATCAGTATGGAGATGCGGCGATCACTCATTGCGGCGGCGGCACTCACCGAAGAAACAACGACCGGCAAGGCTGTGATTGCAGGCGGATCAGACAATTCCGGCCGGAGGATGGCGACTTCCATGTCGTTCGCCGGAGCGGTGTTAGTGGTGAGCATCGTCTGTGGTGCGGCGGGGATATTCTTCATCCTTCCGCGCATCTCCAGCGGATATCTCAGCAAGCTCGCAAGCCAAAGTGGCTTCTCATCCGGTTTCAGCGACGAGGTCACGCTGGGCGACATCGGCAGGATCCAGCAATTGGACACTCTGGTGATGCACGTGCAATTCGCGGAAGGTACGCGCATTCCACCCAACCTAAAATGGCGCGGCATCGCCCTGAATGTGTTTGACGGGAAGCATTGGAGCAATCGCGCGCGCTATCTCGCGACTCGCACGGAGATCGATGGACGCCTCGACCTGCAAGCAACCCGCTTTCGATTGCTAATTGCAGGAAATCCCACCGTCGATCCAAGAAAATATCCCACTCTGAACTATCGCGTCGCCATGCAACCGATCGGCACAAACGTCTTTTTTGTTCTACCCGTCCTGAACAACCTGACCAGTCCGCTCCGCGAAGTTGCCTTGGACACCTCAGGTGCCATCATCCGGAATGATCCAACGCGCCAGATTCGCAGTTACACGGGCTCCTCTACGATCATGGAACCCAGCGCGTTGGAACGAGCATCTCAAAGCCGTGACTATCCGGCAGGAATCGCACAGGACTATCTTCAACTTCCGCCATTGAATCCGCGGATTCCGCAGTTGGCGGGCGACATCACGAAGAACGCGAAGTCCGTCTACGGAAAAGCAGAAGCGATGGAGCGCTATCTGCAAAACCAGTATGGCTATACGCTGGAGATGGTGGCCACGCCCGCGGACAGCGATCCACTTTCGTTCTTTCTGTTCACGCGCAAAAAGGGTCATTGCGAATACTTCTCGTCTGCCATGGCGATCATGCTTCGCACCCAGGGAATCCCCTCACGTATCGTGAATGGATTTCGCAATGGCGAATACAACGACATTAGTGGCAGCTATATCGTCCGCGCAAAAGACGCGCATTCCTGGGTGGAAGCCTACATCCCCGGATACGGCTGGACAAGCTTCGATCCAACGCCCAGCGTGGTTGTTGGCGAGAGATCGACGTGGTCGCGAATGCTTCTTTACGCCGACGCCATGCGCGAATTCTGGAATGAGTGGATCGTCAACTACGACTTTTCGCACCAGGAATCGCTCGGCACTACCTCCATCTCAACCACGCGACACGCATTCGACTCCGCACGGAACTGGGTTCAGAAGAAATACGAAGATGCACTCGACCGCGTTCGCAGTATCAGGCTGGATGTAAATCGTAATCCCAAGAAGATCGGCACCACCGGGGCGGCGGTACTTGCGGCGCTGCTCCTTCTTTTCAACTTGCGCCGCCTTTACGTGTACCTACGGGAGATGAGGTTAGCAGGCAGACCATCCGCCGCACCGCGCGCTGCTGCTAGTATTTGGTATGAGCGCATGAGCAGGATGTTGCGCAAGCGGGGCATGGAAAAGAAGCCCGCGCAAACGCCGCAGGACTTCTTGCGCACGATTGAGGATATTGGCATTCAGAGCAAGGTAGCCAACTTCACAGAACATTACGAGCGCGCCCGGTTCGGTGGATCGCAGCCCGATGCCGAAAAGCTGCCGGAGCTCTACGAGGAAGTGGAAACCGCGGTCAAGCGCTGAGCTTCATCCAATCACGTTTATTTTTGTTATTTCTTTTATTGAGGACGGAATGAATACCAAGCTGATCTATTCAGGAATTGCCGATGTACAAACGGAATGTCTGGTGGCGATTGTTCTGGACCACAACACTGACAGCAGCAAAGAAGCGAATCCCGACCATAAAGTGGCGAGCAATGACAAAGCACTGGCCGATGCAGTGGCTGACGTTTTGGCCAGCGGTGACATCACCGGCAAATCGCTGGAAACGAACCTGCTGCACAGCCCAAAGGGATTGAAGGCCAAGAGGCTTCTCATTGTCGGCGGTGGCAAGGCGCAGAAGTTTTCTGCCGACGACATCCGCAAGATCGCCGGCACCGCTGCACGATTTGTGAAGGGCAAGAACCTGAAGTCGCTCGCCATTGCCGTTCCGGACGCAACCTCTGTTTCCGCAGCTAACGCCGTCCGCGCGATTGTCGAAGGCGTGTTCGTCGGCGACTTCGATCCTAACTATTACCAGAGCGACCGCAAAGACCAGCGCATCGACGATCTCGCAATTGTCGCCGCTGCTAACGCGGAAAAAAAAGCGCTGGATTCGGCACTGGAGCTCGGACGCGTTATTGGTGAATCGCAGAATTTCACCCGCGATCTGGTCAATGAACCCGGCAACAAGATGACGCCGGCCATCCTGGGACAGCGCGCAAAGAAGATGTCTGACGAAGTGGGACTGAAGTGCGAGGTCTTCAGCACCGAGAAATTGCATGAATTGAAAATGGGATCGTTCTGGAGCGTGTCACAGGGTTCTGCTGAGCCGCCCGCGCTGATTGTGATGACGTACGAGCCCAAGGTCGTGAAAAATGGCGGCCCTGTCATTGGACTCGTCGGAAAAGGCGTGACCTTTGACACAGGCGGAATCTCCATTAAGCCCGCCGATGGCATGGAAAAAATGAAGTATGACATGGCAGGCGGCGCCGCGATGATCGGCGCGATGCGCGCTATCGCTTTGCTGAAGCCAAATGTCAAAGTGATCGGCATCGTCTGCGCCGCGGAGAACATGCCTTCCGGCACCGCGCAGAAACCCGGCGACGTGCAGTTTGCCATGAACGGCAAGGCGATCGAGATCATCAACACTGACGCCGAAGGCCGCCTCGTCCTCGCCGACGGCCTCTGCTATGCGCGTCAACTGGGATGCACTCACCTCGTCGACGCAGCAACACTCACCGGGGCATGCGTGGTTGCGCTTGGATACGTGAACGCCGGCATCTTCGCCAACAATGAGGATATGTATTCGCGCTTCAGCAAGGCGCAGCAAGAGGCCGGAGAAAAATTCTGGCGCTTGCCGCTCGACGATGAATATCGCGAGATGATCAAGTCTGGCATTGCCGACATCGTAAATTCCGGAGGACGCTGGGGCGGTGCCGTCACCGCCGCGAAATTCCTGCAGGAGTTTGTGGACGACAAGCCGTGGATACATCTCGACATCGCCGGTGTCGCATGGATGGAAGAGAACAAGCCGTGGATCGCAAAAGGACCTTCGGGAATCGCAGTGCGCAGTCTGGTGGAGTTTGTTAAGGGTTGGTAGGCATAAGAAAGGGCACGTCTTCAACCGTGCGCTCAGTTTTTCTTACTGCATGGATAAACATCGACAACGTTAGACTTCTCAATATTATCGGTGCCACCACAGTAGTACCGAACTCGCGAATCGTTGCCAAGATGAAAGCCTGAGATACTCGCCTCAACCTTCCAAAATTGAATGAAGAATACGTAGGGCCAATGTTCTCCTGCCTTTTCTCGCACCGCCGCGGTGAATCCCACTGCTCTCCCAATGAGGCGAATGCCGCTTTCGTTCGCCAGGAGCAATACGAGCGGACAATCCCCGTGCACACCACAGGTACAGGAATGACGTTTCCTTATGATGTACATGCGGGATTCGCGATACGTGCCGATTATGAAGATTTCGACCTCTTCGCTCGATTCACCCTCGTTGCAACCAGACTCGCGATCACTTTTGCCGCGGTCTTTCTCGAGCCAGTCAGCTAATTCCTGTGGGACTATCTTCTCTCTTGTTGCGTTCTCCAAATACTCGAAATCATCATGGAGGTTTAACTTTTGGGTGCCTTTGGTGGTTGGCGTCCCAACCAGACGTACGCTCTGTTGTTTGGGCAGAGTGCTCAGGACTGCAAATAGGCCGAGGGCGGCAAGAACAAGTATCTTCACAAATTCCCCCTCACAACTGGAAAGCAAAAGCTGCTCTACATCACACTCGGTGCAGTTATCCCCATCACTCCTAAAGCTCGAATCAGTTCCCTTCGCGCAATCGCAGCAGTGGCCAGCAGGAACTGTTTTCGGCCTTCGTCCGGCTCAGTCAATATATGGTGCCGATGATAGAAGTTGTTGAACATTTGCGCCAACTGGAATGCGTACTTGGCAATATAGGCTGGCTCTGTGGTGGCGATGGACTGATCCACGGTGTTGCCTAGCTTGCTCGCGGCCAGCCACAGTTCCCAGATGTCATCGTTCTCCGGGGACGTTAGATGTTCAGCCAATTTCACACTGCCTGCCAGAGCACCTTCCGGCTCTATTCCCGCCTTGCGGAAGATGTTGCTGGCGCGCACGATCGCGTACTGACAATAGGGGCCGGTCTCGCCTTCAAAGCTCAATGCTTCCTTGAAGTCAAATGCGATCACCGAGTTCTTGGTGAACTTCAGCATGAAGTATCGCAACGCGCCGATCGCGATCTGCTCTGCAATCGCGCGACGTTCTTCTTCCGCGATCTCCGGATGTCTAGAGTCCACCTCACGTTGAGCGGATGAGATCAGCGCATCGAGAAGGTCGTCCGCTTTCACTCCAAAGCCTTTGCGACCGGACACTTCGATGTACGCGCGCGATTGGTCTTCAGGAGAAACATCGTAGCCTAGTTCCATCGCACATCGCGGAGTCAGGGCAACCATCTCATAAGAGAAATGCGTGTAGTGCGCCGCTTGGTCTTTGTATCCGAGCAAGCGCAGCGCCTCGATCACGTTGTTCTGCGGATCGGACTGCCGGGAATCAATCACGTTGTAAATCGCCGACACGTTACCGAAGTGGGGATGATCCGGCTCGCCATTCTTGGTTGAGATCCAGACATCGTGTCCATGGGGAAATTGCAGGTTTTCGGCATAGCGGTAGAACTTGCGATATCCGAAATCTCGGCCGAGCAGTCCGAATTTCCAGAGGTGATAGGCGATGTCCTTGCCGACATAAGTAACCGTGCCGTTCGAACGCACGATCACTTTCGCGTCTTCGTCAGGGCCAGTGGATTCGCCGGTTTCGGCTGCCGGCTCTGCTGGCGCATTGTTGCCGGCGCGCTTCATCACCCAACATCCCTTGTTCTTCCCTTCCGTCTCCAGGTACAGCACGCCTTTTTCTTTGAGCTGTTGAAAAGCGAGGTCCCAGAAATGCAGCGAGAGAATTTCGCTCTCACGGGGAAGAAAATCATAGTAGATACTCAGCCGCTGCATCGTTTCCAGATGTCGGCGCAGGACAGCGGTTGAGACAAGCTCAGCGATTTCGGCGGCTTCGTTATTGCCTTGTTCGATCTCATGCAGCGTCTTTAATCGGACGGCTTTGTTCTCAGGTCGCTGCTCATACCATCCGGAGACTTGCGCGTAGAGGTCCCAGCAGTAGAAATCGAATGGACGGTTT
>JAOAPL010000097.1 GCA_025462925.1 Acidobacteriaceae bacterium | reverse complement strand
TTCATGCGGGCAATGCTACAAGGGCTTTCACTTCGAGTCCATGTCCCAGACCAACGTGCAGCCGTTCTACACGAAGCACTGACTTGAGGGTCTTGGGTCCGTCTTTTTTGCCATGGGAAAACTGGATTCCTGAGCCGAATCGCTCCATGAGAGCATCCATTCCGCAGGATTCATATAGACCTCATCCATACGTGGAAGGAGAATCACATGGCAAACGAAGAAATGTTTTTATCGGGAGCGCTGAACGGGTGGAAGTCGAACATCGAGAGAGCCGATAAGATGTTTTCCAATTTCACCCCAGAACAGCTCCTGAAAGAGGTTGCACCGGGAAAGAACCGGTTGATCTATTTGTGGGGACACCTCACCGCAGTTCACGATGCGATGCTGCCGCTACTCGATTTTGGTCCGCGGCTCCATCCCGAGTTCGATGTCCCGTTCATTTCCAATCCTGATAAGGCGGTGCCCAGCATGCCTTCCACCGAAGAGGTGAGGAAATCCTGGAATGACGTAAATCGCAAATTGTCCGAAGGTTTTGCAGGTTTGCGCACAGAGGACTGGCTTCAGAAGCACACTGCTGTATCGGACGAAGACTTCGCCAAAGAACCTCTGCGTAACCGCTTTGCAATCTTGTTGAGTCGAACGAATCATCTGTCCTATCACTTGGGGCAGGCGGCTTTGAATTCTAAGTGACCGCTGGGAGTTCGCGCTCCGCGGTCACTCTCTCCCGGCTTAGTGCAGCGCCCCTCATCACCACCGCATCCACAAGGACGTTGGAGGTCATTATGTATGTTGTCACTGGAGCTACGGGTCGCACGGGACAGGTGGTTACAAAGAGACTATTAGCCAATGGTCAGAAGGTTCGAGCGATCGGGAGAAGTTCCGACCGCTTGCGGCCCCTCGTCGCGGAAGGCGCAGAACCTTTCGTCGGCGATCTCACCGACCAGCAAGCGCTCACCAAAGCTTTCTCTGGTGCGCGCGGGGTGTATGCAATGATTCCGCCGACGGCTCCAACCACGGAGCCTTATCGTTCCTATCAGAACCAGATCAGCGATGCCATTGCCGGCGCCCTGGCGGCGGCAGGAGTTCAGCATGCTGTGACTCTCAGCAGCTTCGGCGCGGATAAGCCCGACAAAACCGGTCCGGTTGTGGGGCTGCACAATCTTGAGCAGAAGCTCAACAAAATCAGCGGGCTGAACGTTCTGCATCTGCGCGCCGGTTATTTTATGGAGAACACCCTTACACAAGTTGAAATCATTCACGCGATGGGCATCGCGGGTGGTCCGCTGCGTCCGGATTTGAAGCTTGCCATGATTGCCACACGCGACATCGGCGCCGCCGCTGCTGAGGAGCTTTTGAAACTGGAATTTCAAAATAAGCAGACGCGTGAACTACAGGGCCAGCGGGACCTCACGATGACTGAAGCCGCGACGATCATCGGCAAAGCGATCGGAAAGCCCGATCTCGCCTACAAACAACTTCCCGATGAGCAGGTTCGAACGGCGATGGTCCAGTTTGGCATGTCGCCGGATCTCGCAAATCTCATCCTGGAGATGGCGGCATCCTTGAATTCAGGCTACATGCGCACCTTGGAGCCGCGGTCGCAGCGGAACACGACACCCACGCCTTTCGAGGTCTTTGTCGCTGAGGAATTTGTTCCAGCGTTCCAAGCGAAAGCTCGCGCCGCGTGAAACAGGGTACTGCTGCCCTCCTCATGAGTGTTTTAGTACAACGCGCAACCATAAGGTTGCTTTTGTCTCGCGCTTGGGCTAACATGCAACCCAGAGGTTGCTTAAGATGAATAACAAGATCGAGAAGCAAATTGAACTTGCGGCGCCGGTTTCGCGGGTCTGGCGTGCGCTGACGGATCACCGTGAATTTGGCGAGTGGTTTCGTGTGAAGCTGGATGGGCCATTCGTGCCGGGCCAGGTTTCGCGCGGCCACGTTACTTATCCGGGCTACGAGCACCTGAAATGGGAGGCCGTGGTGCAGATAATGGATCCCGAACGGCTCTTCTCGTTCACCTGGCATCCTTATGCCATCGATCCCAAGATAGATTATTCGAACGAGCCACCAACGCTCGTCGAATTCAGGCTGGAGAAGACCCCGAGCGGTACGCTGCTTCTGCTCACCGAGTCCGGCTTCGAAAATATCCCCGGCGACCGCCGCCTTGAAGCATTCCGCATGAATGACGGTGGTTGGACAGAGCAGATGAAGAACATCGAGAAACATGTCGCACAAACCCCGTAGCCGGATGGCTGTAAAACGGCAGGCTCGTGCGCCTGTTTTTGCTGCGCTCGGCGATGAGACGCGGCTATCGCTGGTGGCGAAGCTCTGTAGTGGCCGACCTCATTCGATCTCTCAGCTCACGAAGGGTACGAAGCTGACGCGGCAGGCGATCACCAAACACCTTCGCGTGCTGGAGAGCGTAGGAATCGTACGGAGCGTCCGTGCTGGCCGCGAAAACCGGTTCGAATTTGATCCGAGGCCGATCGGAGAGATGAAGGAGTATCTCGACTTCGTCTCCCAGCAGTGGGATCAGGCGTTGTCGCGGCTCAAGTCATTCGTCGAAGACTGAGTGCCTGGAGTGAGATATTCGACGATCAAAATCGGGTTGGTGAATTACATAGCTATTGTAGGATGCCATGATGAGAATCAGGCTACCCGCGGCATCCCGCAAGAACTCTCAAGCTCATCCGTTTCCGTTTCAGATTGCGATGCAGACGCAAGAATTCTTGCAGGGAATGATATTCCATGCATCGTTTGGGGACATTGCTGCCGGGGAATTCGCCCGGCAGCCGGACGGTGTCAATCAAGTTGAGCGGATCATGCTGGCGCAGGGACTTGATGCAGGCGTGCCAGACGAAGCGTGGACAATCATACGGAAATACCAGTGTGTGTTTGAGGGCTTTGTCTTTCAATCGGTACTAATTGGACTAAACAGCCACTGGGATTGGTACATCCGGAAGCTTTCCGAGTTCATTCGGTTTGCTCGCTCCTCGGTCAGTTGTTCTTCGCTCTCGAATTCTGATGAGAAGCGCCTTTTAAGGGCCGATCGTTTGCCGCTCGGTGAGCAGTTTGAGGTGCTACAGCTGGCGATTGGCGTTGCGCTCCTTCTTTCTGAGGCTGAGAGGCAAGAGCTAAGGGAAATGTCTCTAGTTCGAAATCTGGGACTGCACAACAGATGGGAGATCGATGCTCAATACCTGAAGGAAACGACCCGGAACGGGGTTGAGATTGGTGATCTTCGTTTAGTTGATATGGCGGAGCTTCGCAGTTGGCACTCGTTGCTTATCAAGGCACTAAGCAGCTCGGCGCTGGAGTGTGCGAAGCGATTCAATGCTGCACCGGACTTCCCCTGTCCTTAAATCGTTGCTGAATCGTATAACATCGCTGGAGAAACTTGATTGGAGCCGCATGGACGTTCATTTGATCGACGGCACGTATGAATTGTTCCGGCACTTTTTCGCCGTGCCCGCTTCGGCAGATGTGAATGGCCAGGAAGTCGGCGCCGTGCGCGGCGTGCTGAATTCCGTTTTCTCGATGATCCAGCAAGGTGCAACCCATGTTGGAGTCGCAACCGATCATGTAGTGGAATCGTTTCGCAATGATCTCTATCCTGGATACAAAACCAGCGAAGGTGTGGCTCCGGAGTTGCTCTCGCAATTCCCGATCCTCGAGGAAGCGCTGGAAGCGATGGGAGTGGTGGTGTGGCCGATGGTCGAGTTTGAGGCGGACGATGCGCTTGCGTCTGCTGCGGCGAAAGCAGCGAAGGACGACCGCGTGAACCAGGTTCTGATTTGTACGCCGGACAAAGATCTCAGCCAGTGTGTTGTGGGCAAAAGAGTCGTTCAGCTTGACCGCAGGCGCGACATCATGCGCGATGAAGCTGGCGTCGCCGCAAAGTTCGGGGTGAAACCTAAATCGATTCCGGATTACTTGGCCGTGGTCGGCGACAGCGCAGATGGCTTCCCCGGCATGCGTGGATGGGGCGTCAAGGCTGCGGCGCTGACGTTCTCTCAGTACTCGCACCTGGAAGACATTCCAAAAGATTGGCGAGAGTGGCATCCATCAATCAAGAAGGCCCGGGTGCTCTCAGAATCGCTATTCAACGGCTGGGACGACGCTTTGTTGTTTCGCACCCTCGCAACCCTGCGGGTGGATGTGCCTGTTTTCGAAACAGTCGAGGATCTTCGTTGGCAGGGGCCGCGCCCCAACTTTGAGGAACACTGCAAACGGATGAAGGTGCCAAATCTGCTACGCCGGGTCCCTGATCTCCAACCGCGTCACTGATGGCCCGTTCCGCCTGCGCATGCTCGACTGCGCGCCAGCAGCAGCTCACGCTCGCGTGCGTTGCGGGTGAGCGAGGCGGCACGCTCGAACTCCACCTGCGCTTCATCAAAGCGTGCGAGTTTTTTGAGGAAGTCGCCGCGGACGCTCGGCAAAAGGTGGTAGCCGCTGAGCGATGGCTCGGACATCAGGGCATCCACAAGCTCGAGTCCCGCTGCTGGACCGAAGGCCATCGACACTGCGACCGCCCGGTTCAAGTCCACGATCGGAGAAGGCGCAACTTCCGCGAGTTCTGTATAGAGCGCCACAATGCGCGCCCAGTCGGTTTCATCCGGAGTACGCGCTCGCGCGTGACATGCAGCGATCTCAGCCTGCAAGACATACGAAGCGCGCTTTCCTCCGACTTTCGTGGTAGATTCCGCCGCACACTCCAATGCTGCGAGACCTCGACGAATGAGCAGTTGGTCCCATCGCCCCCGGTCTTGTTCGAGAAGCAGGATGGGCTCTCCTGCCGGACTTACGCGTGCCCTGGATCGCGACGCTTGGATCTCCATCAGCGCGACCAGGCCGTGAACTTCCGGTTCCTTCGGCACGAGCCCAACCAAGATGCGCCCGAGCCGCAACGCATCCTCGCAGAGCGCCGGTCTCATCCAGTCGTCGCCTGCGGTCGCGGAGTAGCCCTCGTTGAAGATGAGGTAAATAACCTGAAGCACCGACGACAATCGCGCCGCGAACTCGGCTCCTCGCGGGACCTCGAAGGGTGCATGCGCTTCGGCGAGCGTACGCTTGGCGCGAACTATTCGTTGGGCGATGGTCGGCTCTGAGGAAAGGAATGCGCGGCCGATCTCCTCAGTCGTCAGGCCTCCGAGCAAGCGCAGCGTGAGCGCCACGCGCGCTTCGGTGGAGAGCACCGGATGACAGGCGATGAAGACGAGGCGCAACAGATCGTCGCCGATATTGTCATCGATGGCAGCATTGAGGTCCGGCACTTCAGTTTCCCGTACAGCGAACTCGCGACCTAGCTCCTCGTGCTTGCGATCGAGCAGCTGGTTGCGGCGGAAGTGGTCAATCGCGCGATGCTTGGCCGTGGCCATGAGCCACGCGCCCGGATTCTCCGGGATGCCCGACTCCGGCCATTGCTCGAGCGCAGCGACGAGAGCATCGTGTGCCAGGTCCTCGGCAAGGCCGACATCGCGCACGATCCGCGTTAGACCTGCGATGATCCTTGCGGACTCAATCCTCCAGATTGCGTCGATTGTGCGATGTGTATCGGAAGCCGCCACGGCAACCGATTAGAGCATCGGCATTCGCCCAGTGCAAGCGAGGCATTGTGTTGACCGTACTAGTCAGCGAAGAACTCCACCAGGACTGGAGCAAGGAGCTTCGGTTTTACCATGTGCGTCTGACCTTCCAGGGTGCGGAGCTTTGCGGTGGGGAGGACTTGCGCGAGCGCTTGCATTGCGTTGCGCATCCATGCAGGGCTCTTGCCACCGTCCATTACGAGCGTGGATACGGTGACCGAATCCCACTGGTTGGCCGGCAATGGTTTGCCTCTCTGGTTATCCTGCAGGATGGTGATGTCGTAGGGGAGCGTGTGCGCAACGGCCTTGAGTTTCGGCCACGCTGGCATGAATCGCATCAGCGGGATGAACAGCGCAGGAACGCCAACTAGTTTCATGAACAGCCTCACCGCATCGCCACGGCGGTCGCACGCGATCAGCGAATTGAGCTCTGCTAAGTAACCGTCTGGGATCGGAGAACGAGAATCGTCAACGATGAACGGCGCCTCATAGAGTGCCAATTTTTTGATACCGTTGCCGCGATTCGCCGCCTCAAGCGCAAGTGCTGCTCCGGAAGAGATGCCGAATACGTGCGCCGATCCGCCTACCTCGTCGATGAGTGCCTGAATATCTTCGACTTCACGCTCGACCTGATACGGCTTGGTGTCGCCACTCTCACCACGACCGCGACGATCGTAGCGCACGACGCTGAAGTGAGGCGCCAGGAGCGGGGCCAGCGGCCCCATAGGTCCGAATTGTCGATGGCACATCGCGCCATCCACCAAAATGAGCGCCGGTCCCTCTCCTGTCCTGTCAAACGCGATGACGGTTCCGTCTTTTGAAGTTACTTTTCCCACGAGCGTCTTCCTCTTTCTTGATCAGTTCTTCGTGGTTGACTGGGCACAAGTATCCTGGCCGCCCTCATATACTTGCCGCAGCTCGCATTCACCGTCGCCAGCTACTTGGAGGAATTCCCGGGCGAGCTCAATGGCATGTTCCTTGGATTTAGCTTCAAGAATAGCGAAACCGCCCACTACCTCTTTAGCTTCGGTGAAGGGACCGTCGGTCACGCTCAGCTTGCCATTGGAGAGGCGCACGCGCGCGCCAAGCGCCGATGGCAAACAGCCCTCGGTGGCAACCAGGGTTCCGTCTTTCATATGTTTTTCGATCAACTTGCCCATGTTGGCCATCTCCTCCTGGCTTGGAGGAACGCCGCGCTCCGCAGTCTTATAGATACTCAGGAATTTCATGATGATCTCCTTAGATTAGTTCTGGTCCTCCGTTGCCGGAAGATAACAAACGGGCATTAATTCCCGCTCTCTACTGTTACATCGAATGAGGCCCTGCGAATTCGACAGGGCCACACTATTTTTTCGCGGATATTTGCTGGCGTATTCGCTCCTCTTGCTCTTGGAGCTCGGGAGTGAACTCGGCGCCGAAGTCTGCGGCCTCAAACAGCGGGCGAATCTCGATCTCAGATTCCCC
>JAOAPL010000085.1 GCA_025462925.1 Acidobacteriaceae bacterium | reverse complement strand
TAGAATGAACTCGTTGCTTCTACCGGGCGGGAGTAGTTCAGCGGTAGAACGCCAGCTTGAGCCGTTTTGTGGGCGTGAGCGAAGCGGGAGCCCGCAGGCGAAATCCTGAGGCCACGCGTAGCGGGGCGGAAGGATCTACAATCTTATCCACTACCGGGCGGGAGTAGTTCAGCGGTAGAACGCCAGCTTCCCAAGCTGGATGTCGCCGGTTCGATCCCGGTCTCCCGCTCCAAGGACTACCAAATCCCCTTGTCGCTTCCGGTGATCTTGTACGAAACGGCCGCGGCAACCGCGAGATAGGGAAGCAGTCCCAGGCGCAACGTCCCTGCGACATCTCCGTTGAACGACGCCTTCGTGATCTGCCCTGAGTACAAATTGGCCCCGCAAGAGAGAATTGGAACCCGCAAAAAACTGTTCCGTACCCGGATCTGATCTCCACTGCAGACCGCAGCTTGAGTCACCAGCGTGGGAAGCCGCAGCCCATAAGCACGATGGCGTTTCGCCAGATCGGAAACGACGCAGAGATAGCTAGCGATTCCCGGCCATATCCCGACATGCTCAGTGGCGCGCTTCAGTTCGACGAGGTCCAGAGCGCCCGAATCCACAGTCGCTGCTGAGTTGACGACGTCACAGACTCGGAAATAAAAATGCCGGTACATCCTCTGCAACGTCGCGACGATGATTCGTTCCTCCGGAGCGGGGACAAAAAAATCTTTGCCTTGAACGCTCTTGGTCACGCGCCGCGAATTGAAGCGGCGGGCCAGCGCGCGGTGTTCGCCCATCTGTCCTAGTC
This sequence comes from Acidobacteriaceae bacterium, assembly GCA_025462925.1. GTDB lineage: Bacteria > Acidobacteriota > Terriglobia > Terriglobales > Acidobacteriaceae > JAICLA01. Next base: position 3,432 of record JAOAPL010000085.1, on the reverse strand, counting down.
GCTGGACATGGATCTCGATTGGCTCCGGCAGCCCGGGAATGGAGAAGTTCCATTTCTGCGCGATGTGGTCTCCCCAGCTTCTGTCCAGAACTTTCGCATTGAATTTTTCTTGCATCACCGCAATCACGCGCGAAGCGCTGGCCACGGTATAGAGGTCGAGGTCGCTCCCCAGATCGGGATAATGGTCGAGCGATTTCATGACCGTGATGGGACATCCAGCCGCCTCCAATTCCGTGCAGACGGCGTGAAGATGCACCAACGCATTTTGGACTCGAGCCTCTTCCTTCGATATTGCCCCGGTCGCCCACTTTGATAGCCCGGTGTTGCCATTCGCCGTCGCTGCCTTTCGTACGGGATCAAGTCCACGAATGATCACGTGGTGCATGTTGGCCAGACGAAGGAATTCGTTCCTCTCTCCGTTGCTCAAGCTTCCAATGACTTTCAACGTAGCCGCAGTCGGATAAGGATTTAGCGTGAGTTCCAGTAGGCAGTTAACTAGGTCCGTTTCGCTCAGAGAATTTCCGCTACGGTAGACGACCGGGCTGTGTATTGCTGACATTTGAAAGTGGTACTCCGAAGGCTAGGCGCTCACTGAGTACGATGTGGTGAGCAGCTCCGGAGTTGGCGATACCTGAATGACAGGTGCGTATAATCTTCAGTTCGAGACTAGAACATGGGATTTGGAGAGTAAAGCTTGGCCTACAACGACCTTCGCGAATGGATTGCCGCTCTGGAACGTGCCGGAGAGCTCAAGCGCGTCCGCACTGAAGTCGATCCGATCCTGGAAATCACCGAAATTACCGATCGCGTTTCCAAGTCCGGCAAGCCTACAAATCTGCCCAAAATGAAGCCCGGCGGCCCCGCGCTGCTCTTCGAAAACGTCAAGGGACATCCGGGCGCGCAGGTACTGATCAATCAGTTCGGCTCAGAAGATCGCATGAAGCTGGCGCTGGGCGTGGACGCACTCGAAGATATCTCCGGACGCATTCACCAGTTGATGAATATCAAGTCGCCGGAAGGATTTCTTGAAAAAGTAAAGATGCTGCCGATGCTGGCCGAATTTGGCAAGTTCTTTCCTAAAACGGTGGCCACCGGTCCTTGCAAAGAAGTCATTAAGAAAGACAACTGCTCTCTGCTCGATCTTCCGGTGCTGAAATGTTGGCCGCAAGACGGCGGGCGCTTCATTACTTTGCCCTGCGTCATCACCCGCGATCCGCGGACAGGGAAGCGCAACGTTGGCATGTATCGCATGCAGATCTACGACGAGCGCACTGCGGGCATGCACTGGCAACGGCAGAAGGTGGCTGCGGAACATTATCGCGACATGATGCGCATGGCGGCAACGCAATCTGCGTCCGGCTCTGTGGGTGGCACGTCTAGCGCTTCGCGTTCTGGCGCAGTGGACATCATGGCTCGCTCCCTCGGCGGCTCGGTGCTGGCCGAAGGCGAGCGCCCGAGTGGAAAACTGGAAGTCGCGGTGGTGATTGGGACCGATCCGGCGCTGACTTTTTCCGCCATCGTTCCTGCACCGCCGGACGTTGAAGAGTTCATCGTTGCCGGCTTCCTGCGGCAGAAGCCGATCGAGCTGGTGAAGTGCGAGACTGTAGATCTCGAAGTTCCTGCCAGCGCGGAGATCGTGCTTGAGGGCTACGTCAATCTCGACGAGCTCCGGACGGAGGGCCCGTTCGGCGACCACACCGGGTTCTATTCACTGGAGGACGAGTATCCTGTCTTCCACCTCACCTGCATCACGCACCGCAAGAATCCGATCTACGCCACCACCATCGTTGGCAAGCCGCCGATGGAAGATGCATACATGGGCAAAGCAGTCGAACGAATCTTTCTTCCGCTCATGCGGCTCACGCTGCCAGAGATTGTTGATGTGAATCTTCCCATTGAAGGCGTATTTCACAACCTGATGATCGTCTCCATTAAGAAGTCGTATCCCGGACACGCGCGCAAGGTCATGAGCGGCATCTGGGCGTTGGGACAGGCGATGTTTACCAAATGCATCATCGTGGTGGATGAAGACGTTGACGTGCAGGACATCGCTGATGTCACGCTCAAAGCCCTCAACCACATCGACCCCGAGCGCGATATCCAATTCACGATGGGCCCCGTCGATTCGCTCGACCACGCTTCGCGCATGCCGAATTACGGCTCGAAGATGGGCATCGATGCCACGCGCAAATGGGCGACTGAAGGATTCACACGCCCGTGGCCGGACGAGATACGGATGGATGAAAAAACCAAAGCTGCGGTGGACAAGAAGTGGAAAGAGTTGGGGATAGAATAGTGAGTTTAGGGAGCATTCAAAACGGAGTTGCAGAATGGCTCAACGTCCGCGGAACGAGCAGCAGCGATGCTGGTAAGAATGATCGTGCGAATCGCTATTACAAATTGGCGACCAAGGTAGCCCCTAGCTGGAGCACTCCTTGGTACAACCTTGGATTACAGGCAAAGTACCGTGGAGATTGGAAGAACAGCTTGCGGTTCAATCAGCGCTCGCTCGAATTAAACCCTGAAAACGAGGGCGCATGTTGGAATCTTGGAATCGCTGCAACGGCTTTGCATAATTGGGCAGAGGCTCGTCGTGCTTGGAAGGCGTATGGGATTGAAGTAATTTCTGAGTCGGACGAGGTTTTGATGCCGCCGGTTTCAGCCTGCGTGAGACTTAATCCGGAAAATGCAGGAGAGGTAGTGTGGGGTGAACGACTTGATCCTGCAAGATTCGTCATCCTCAACGTTCCCTTGCCGGAATCGAAGCATCGGTTTAACGATATTGTCTTGAATGACGGTGCTCAAAGTGGAACGCGGATAAGGGATGGGCTTGAAGTGCCGGTATTTGATGAACTTGAAATGTGGAAAAAGTCCGACTATTCAACGTTCACGGTGGAGATTCACGTTCCAGATGAGACCGCGCAACAAAAATTGATGGAGCTTTGTGATCACCGTCGACTTGGACTTGAGGATTGGTCCACTATTCGGATTATTTGCGCTGAGTGCAGTAAGGGATCTGTTGCGCCGCACAAGTGTGAAAAGGACCAAGTGGACGAGAACCGACGTAATTTCGCATTCGCGGCCAAGAACCAAGATGACGTTCTTACGTTGCTCCGCGACTGGAAGCGGCTTACCGAACGTACCGGGTTCGGCAGTGTTGAGTTGGTTCTTGCTGCTGATTCGTACTGACTGCTGACAGCTCTCCCTGCACTGCTTTATACTCTTAATCATGTCCATCGTCCGCGACTTAGCCGCGTTCGCCAAGGGAATGTCGATCACATTCCGCCAGATGTTTGCCCCCACCGTCGTCGAGAACTATCCCGACGGGCCGGGGCCGACCAAAGGTGCTGTATTCCAGGAGCGCTTTCGCGGGCTGCATGTGCTTCAACGCGATGAGAATGGATTGGAAAAGTGCGTAGCTTGTTTCCTGTG
>JAOAPL010000047.1 GCA_025462925.1 Acidobacteriaceae bacterium | reverse complement strand
GGGGACACCCGTCGCCGTCGAGGGCCGCACCTACGCTTACCAGTTTCTGTCCGAATGTAGACAGCCCAAGCTGTTCATCAGCGGGTCGCAAGACCAGTACTCGCCGGAGTCGGAATTGCGCGCCGCAGTGGCCAGCGCAGCCGAGCCGAAGCGACTGGTGATGATCGAAGGCGTCGATCATTTCTTTGTGGGCAAGCTGAACTTGATGCAGGACGCGATTGAGGAGTGGGTGCGCGAGACTTTCAATGTGGCTGAAGCCGCAGCCGCCCGGCAATAGCGCGCGACAGCTATAATTCGCATCGCTGATGTTCACCGGCCAAATTCCACCAGCCAACGATCTTCGTGCCACCGCGCGCGAAATCTTTCTCCACTCCGTGAAGTCGGCCAGCATCGAATCCGCATTCCATCGGCACGTGAATTACAGCCGTGGCGTGTTGCGCATCTGCGATGACCTTTTCAACTTGGAGCACTACTCCCGCGTTGTCGCTATCTCCTTCGGCAAAGCGGGACACACGATGGCGGCGGCGTTGCGTGAGCAATTGGGGACACTGGTCGGCGGAATCGTCTCCGCACCGGAGCCTCCTGACAAATCTCAAGTCGCGGGCTTCCGCTACTTTCATGGCGGACATCCACTCCCGAATGCAGAATCTATTCGCGCCGCCGATGCCGTTCTGAAAACCCTTAGTGGGCTCGATGAAAAGTCGCTGGTCATTTACATGATCAGCGGAGGCGGCTCATCGATTGTCGAGAAGCCCATCGATGACGAGATCTCTCTCGACGATCTCATCTCCACCTATCAAGTGCTGGTGCAATCAGGCGCGCCGATTGAGGAGATTAACGTAATCCGGAAGCATCTCTCCGCAGTGAAGGGCGGACGCATGGCGAAGAGAGCCGCTCAGCGCGGTGCGCAGCAAGTCTCGATCATGGTCTCTGACGTTCCGGAGAACGCGCTCGACGCGCTTGCCTCTGGCCCGACGATGGCCGACAGCAGCAGCGTCGAAGACTGTTACGCCATTGCAGCGAAGTACGGCATGGTCGAGAAGTTTCCTGTATCCGTCAGGGAGCTTTTCGAGCGGCGCGCGTTGGAAGAAACTCCCGACAAAGATGATCCCTTATTCCATCGCTCGCGTTGGTGGCCGATCCTTTCGAATTCAGACGCGCTCAACGCCGCCGCCGTCAAGGCAGCTCAGGCCGGCTTCGCGGTAGAGATTGATAACACTTGCGACGGTTGGGACTATGCTGACGCCGCTGATTATTTGCTGAAGCGCCTTCGCGAATTGCGCCGAGGCGCTTCGCGGGTCTGTCTCATCTCCGGTGGCGAGGTGACGGTAAGAGTTGGGGAAGAGCACGGCACGGGCGGACGCGACCAGCAGTTCGCGCTTTACTGCGCGACGAAAATCGCTGCTGAGAATATCACCATACTCAGTGCCGGAACGGATGGCATCGACGGCAACAGCCCGGCAGCCGGGGCGGTGGTTGATGGAAATACACTCGAACGCTTTTCACTGCTGGGTACCGGCGAGAGTCTCAGTTCAGCCTTGAAAAGATTCGACGCCTATCCCGCATTCGACAAACTGGGCGACGCGATCATGACCAGACCAACCGGAAACAACGTTCGTGATCTGCGCATTCTGATGGCGTACTAATCCGAATCGATCAGAAAAATCTTGTGACGCCTTCTTCCAAGACCGCGACCTGTTCTGACAATCCCGATGCCTCTGCCGCCGAGCGCAGCCTCTGCAACGGCTCGTCCATGGGTTCGTGCGAGAGCCGGAAAGTCCCATAGTGCATGGGCACCATCCATTTCGCGCCCAGGTCCTGGAATGCCTGCATCGCGTCTTCAGGACTGGTGTGCACGTTGCGGAACGACTCTGGATGATAAGCGCCGATAGGCAGCAACGCGACATCCGGCTTCAACCGGCTGCCGATCTCAGCGAAGCCGTTGAAGTATGCGGTATCGCCGGCGTGGTAGACGGAATGTTTCCCCGAGCGGATGACGTATCCACCGTATCCGCGATAGGTGTCATGAATCATGCGCGCGCCCCAATGGCGCGAGGGGACGTGAGTCACTGAAAAATCCCAGCCGAGTTGAATGCGGTCCCACCATTTAAGTTCTACTACCTGGCTGAAACCGAGCGTCCTCACTAGATTGCCCACACCATCCGGCACAATGATGATGGGGGCGACACGGCGCTGCCGTCGGGTAAGCTCCGCGATACGCCGCAGCGATGGCCGATGCAGATGGTCAAAGTGCGCATGTGTGACCAAAACGTAATCGATAGGCGGCAGGTCTTTGATCCGCATGCCCGGGCGGCGAAGCCGTTTCAGGAGAAAAAGCCAGCGGGCGAAGTTCGGATCAACGAGGATATTCTTTCCTCCGGTCTGGAGAAAAAATCCCGAGTGGCCGATGAAGGTCACTCCCAGATCGCCGTTCTTGGTGAGTACCGGCCGATGTACCTGTCCCAATCGGGGCTGCACTGCTGAACATCGGACTAAGGTGCTGAATTGTTTTGCGCGCTTGCGAAGAGTGACATTCATTTATGAGAGCCGTCTCCAAAAATCCATAGTAGCCCGAATGGCCTGCCGTCGAAATTGCCCATTCGGATTAAGTATCGCTATGCTGCTGATACTCTTAATAATCGGATGTTCATCAGAAACATTCCGGCTCATTATTTGATTCGAGGACTGAACCATGCGCGTTGCATTTTTAGGATTAGGCATCATGGGCCGCTCAATGGCGGCGAATCTGGTAAAGGCGGGAAACGATGTAACCGTCTGGAACCGGACAACGAATAAAAGTGTGGATGGCGCGAAAGTCGCCTCCTCTCCGAAGGAAGCCGCTGCCAACGCGGAAGTAGTCTGGATCTGCGTCTCCGACACTGCCGCGGTGGAACAGGTTTTGTTCGGGAAAGATGGTGCCTTCGAATCCGTGCGTAGCGGGATGACTGTGGCGGATTCCAGCACCATTCTTCCCGAAGCCAGTGAACGATTCGCCGTGCGGGTGCGTGAGCGTGGCGCGGATTTTGTTGACGCGCCCGTAACGGGATCGAAAATCGCGGCGGAAGGGGGAACCCTGATCTTCATGACTGGCGGCAAAGACGAGACCATCCAAAAGCTAGATCCCTTGTTCAAAGCGATGGGCAAGACTGTGCTCCGCATTGGCGATAACGGCAAAGGGCTCGCTGCCAAGCTGGCCATGAACCTGATGATCGCTCTCATCTATGAAGGATTCGCCGAGGCGTTGACACTGGCGACGAAGCTTGGGGTTGACCAGCAAGCTCTCTTCTCCCTGATCCAATCGTCGATGGTTCGTTCCGGAGTGGTGGATTACAAGATGCCCTTCGTCGAGAAGCGTGATTTCTCTCCCAACTTCCCACTTCGACTGATGCACAAAGACATCCGCCTCATGCTGGAAGCAGCGCAGGAGTCTGGAGTCGCGCTACCGGGATTGGAAACGGTAAAGAAGATTTACGACCAGGCACATGCCGACGGACGCGACGACCTGGACTACGCGGCAACCCTGCTGAATGTGGAAGAACTGTCGAAGGGGAAGTAGCTGCTCACGAAGCTTTCTTTGTGGTGGCGTGCGACGCGATCGAGCCAAGCAGCTCAAAGACAGCCATCTGTGATTCCGGTGTGATCGCTTCCAGGGGAACCGTCGCGCGGAAGTGCGGCGACGACTCCTGGAACTCCACCTGCATGTTCTCCCGCTGTTCTACTGCCAGAACCGATTGAATTGCAGTGGTGAGTTCCTTCTGCCAATCCAGCCTGGTAGTGAGCACCACGGGCATGCAGCCTTCAAACTGCCATCCGGGGGCGTCCAGGTTCAGAGTTTTTTGCGAGCGCGCGAACCAGCGCCGGTTCTGCAATTGAAGATTGAATGCGGGATGGGGATCGAAGTCAGCGCGGAAGGTCAGAGTCTCAGGCTCGGGCTCGCGAAAATGCGCCATGATCCAATTCACGGGCACCTTATAAGCTGAGATCTTTACCAGGATACTGGGATGGCGAAACAGCTTTGAAGCCATCTTGACCGGCACTTCGAATTCAGAGAGCGAGATCCAGCGGATCCCGGTCACATGTCCTTTGCCGGCCAGGGCATTTTCAATCCAGTACAGCACCTGCACGGCACGTAAGCGGTTAGACCGCATCGACCAGAAATACCAGATGGCCGCCGTAGCTATGCCGGCCAGCAGGTACAAACAGATGAAAGCCCAAATCACTTATAAGTAGATGCCGGAGACGAAACGGCAGATGTAAGGGGCTACATTCCTTTGTAAATGCCTCCGTCCACCAGGATGGTCTGTCCGGTAACGTAGGAGGCGCGCTCGGAAGCCAGCCAAACGATTGCATCTGCAATCTCTTCCGGCTTTCCTACTCGCCGTAGCGGTATCTCATTGGCCCAGCGGTCGTAAATGTCTTTTTCAGAAACTCCGGCGGCCTTGGAACGCGATCCGGCCAGCTCCGTTAATCGCTCGGTCGCGGTGTACCCGGGAGCGACGTTGTTTGCCGTGATCCCATCTTTCCCGAACTCGATGGCCAGACTCTTCACCAGCCCGACCACGGCAGGGCGGATCGCGCTGGAGAGGATGAGGTCAGGAATCGGCTGGCGGACAGAGGTGGAGGTGATCGTGATCAGGCGTCCCCACTTATTCTTCTGCATCTGCGGGATCACCTCTCGCGCCAGGTTGACCACGCTCATGAAGTTCATCTCGAATGCCTTGTGCCACTCTTCCGTAGAAGTCTGCAAGAAGGTTTTCGCAGGGGGTCCCGCAGCATTGGCGACGCAGACGTCAACGCGTCCGTACTTCTTCACGATGTCAGCCACAAACTTTTCGACTGCCGCCTGATAACTCACGTCGAAACATTGAGCATAGACTTCCGCGCCCGTGGACTTTCTGATCTCGTCGGCAGCTTTCTGTAACTTGTCGTCAGTCCGAGCGGAGATGCCGACGATCGCCCCTTCGGCAGCAAAGGCCTGCGCCGCCGCCCGGCCCATACCCTGGCTGGCGCCGGCCAGCAGGACGACTTTTCCTTTTAGTCCTGTTTCCATGAGCACACCTTCTTTCGTGACCTTCTCTACCGAATCAGAGCCTGCAGAATTTCTCGCACCAATCTCTGTGCTTCACCGAAATGTTTTTGGTATTCCAGGAACTTGCGATTC